>JAJYJR010000805.1 GCA_021789355.1 Chloroflexota bacterium
CGCGGTGTCGGGGATGCTCCCGGCGAGCCGCTCGAGGGTGGCGATCAGCACACTGGCCGACGGTGGCACGTCGGTTACGTCCTGCGACGAGACCTGCTCGACGAGCCCGTCGGTGCCGATGCGCCACGCCACGGACTTCTCGGCCACCATCCCGTCCGGGTAGGGGAAGATGGCGATGATGCGATCTCCCACGTGTGCGTTCCAGCACGCATTCGACACCACGATGAGCGTGCCCGTGCGGAGGTCGAGCCCTTGATCCGGGACCTGCGGGCGAATCACCTCCTGAACCGCGAAGTGGTCCGTCGCTGGCGTGTCGCCCCCCCCGATTACCGTGACCCGCGCCACGACGATCAAGCCGCCCTCTGCGACGACCTGCGCGAGCGTGCCGTGGGTCACCGGTGAGCACGTGGCCGCCTCCGTCGGAGGCGTCGTCGCGGGGGCAACAACGGGCAGAGCCCCGAGTAGGCACGCCAATCCGATGCGAGCGAAGAGCCCACGCACCGCTCTTCCCCAAGCCTCCCGTCCAACCTATTGCGACCTGCAGGATGACCGCCGCACCGTCCGGGTCAAGGGCCGTTCAACCCCACGGCCAGCCCCGACTGCGGGTGGTGCGTTCTGTAAACCCTCTCGACGCGTTACTTCGGCCGCGGCCTGAACCGTCCCGGCACCCGCCAAGCGTTCTACTCCCCGGGGAGCACGACGGCGTATCCACGTTCGATGATGCGTCCCGCGGCGTCGAGCCCGTCGCCCGCCCACGCAAGCCAGCCACTCGACGTGAGCCAGATCCGTATGGGGTCGATGCTGGTGGGCACCGACGTGAGCCGCCCGCGTGCGGTATCCCATGCCGACAGCGGCACGGGCCGGCCTGTGTCGGTCGCGATCTGACCCCACGCCACGCGTCCTCCTGCGGCGGCGATCGGCGTCCAGCCCCGGTGCAATCCAGCGTCGATCCGCGTCGGCTGGGCGCCGAGGTCGGCCGACCAGATTGAACGTGTCGCCTGATCGGCTGCCAGGGCAACCCACGTGAGCCGATCGACCCCGTTCGCATCGCGCGACAGCGCGACACTCTCGACCCCGGTCGTCACCTCACCTCCGTCGGGCTTGCCGGGGGAGGCCAGCACGAGCCGGTCAGATCCGGTGACCGGCTGTTCGACCCACGCGACGAGCGGTGTCGAGCCGTCGGCCGCGGCGAGCGCGGCGAGCCCCGTGACGGCGCCCGCCGCCTCGGCCTGGCTGACCAGCGTCCCGCCGGGCAGCAAGCGCGCGAGCACCCGCTCGCGGAGGGGATGGCCGGGGACGGGATCCTCGCGGGTGTAGGCAAGGACAGTCCCGGAGACCGCGAGCGATGGGGCGGCGGGTCCGGGGCAGATCTCGTCGCCGGGAAACGCGGTCGTGCGCGTGCTCGTTCCCTCATCCACCGCGACCTGTTCGCGCGTCGCAAGGGAGAGCGCCACGATCTTCCAATGGAGCGGCGCCTGCGAGTTCGTCATGCACGGCGTCTGCTGCGTGCCCTGGACGTCCTTCCAGGCATCGTCATAGACAAGCCAGCCATCGGCGGCTACCAGCTCGGCCACGTGGTGACCCGCAGGCAGCGCGACGAGCGTGCGCGTCGCGCCGCTGGTCCAGTCCCCGGACAGGATCGACGTCCCGTCGGGATCGGGGAAGTAGAAGTGGCCGTCGTCCGCGGCCAACGGCGTGGCGAGCGTCATGTCGAGGCCGTCCGGGAAGGCGAACACCGACTGGCCGCCGACGTTCGGCGACGAGAGGGCGGGCATTGGCGATGGCGCCGGGTTGGAAGCCGAGGCCGTGCCCGGCGTCACGCCGGGCGTTGCGGCACCCGGCACCGACGGCACCGCCGTCGCTGAGACGAGGCCGCTCGTCGGAGCGCCGGACGCACCGCCGAGGCAGGCCGTGACGGCCATCGCGACCGCCAGCGACGCCACGAAGGGCCGCAGCCGTCGGAACTCCCTGCCGCTGACCGAACGCCTGATCATCTCGTTGAGGGTCATTCCACTTGACGCCGCGGTCAAGGTCCGAGTGTCATCAGTCGGCGCCTCTTGGCCACCCGCCGAGTCCGGCGCCCCCCACTCTTCCCGTCCGAGCTCACAGCCTGTGGATGAAACCAGGCGCGCGAGGTCGCATCGACCGGGGCCGAACGGCGCTTGACCTCCGGGAGCACCCGGGAGAGACTGCCTGCGGATGACACTCGGTCAGACTTCCGGGGAAGGTCCGAGACGATGAAGACACCCAGGCAACCGCTGAACGTGCGGCGAGGCGTGGCCGTCGGGCTGGTCGTTCTCGCGGTCCTTGCGCCGGGCATTGCCATGAGGTCCGATACGCCCTTCCTGACGCTCGTCGAAACGCTGGTGATCGGGATCGCGGCCGTCTTCGGCGCGGTCGCCGTCGTGGAGGCCATCAACCGGTGGAGGGCGCGTCCTCCGTCCCGGGGGCCGGCACTCCACACGCGGCGGGCCGCCGCTCTTGGGCTCGGCGTGGGGCTGCTGACCGAGGCCGCCGTGAGCGTCCGGACGGCAGATCCACTCGCCACGTTCCTCTCGAACGTCGCGTTCGTCCTGTGGGTGGCGCTCTTCGTAGTGGCAGCCGCCCTCTTCGTGGAACGGCGCGTCGGGCAGCCTGGCGCGTAGCGCGTCGCGTGCCGGGGCCGATGGGTCAGGCAGGCTCCGCCCGCAGGCGCGCGAACAGGTAGCCCAGCGCGGCCACCTCCAACCAGGCGAGGGCGCTCTCCTCGGTCCCCTCGTAGCAGCGCGACAGCCTGCGCCATCGCCCGAGCTGCGCGAAGGCGTGCTCGACGCGCACGAGCGGCAAGATGGGGAAGAAGACGCCGCGGCGCACGCGCTTCCCGGGCTGCGGCGGCGGAGGCGGCACCGTCCCTGGTTTCGGCGGCACCTTGATGTCGAGCGCGAGCCCGCGCGAGGCGGCGAGCCTGGCCAGGCCCCGGTAGCCGCGGTCGCCCATCACGGCGGCGAGCCGCGGGAGCTCATCGATCCGATCCCGCAGCAGCTCCCTGCCGACCTTCACGTCGTGGGGGCTGGCCGGATCGACCCAAGCGGCCACGGGGAGCCCGAGGACATCCACGAGGATGGAGCGCTTG
>JAJYJR010000806.1 GCA_021789355.1 Chloroflexota bacterium
CCCGTCATGGCGCAGGCGCCGTGCCACCTCGAACCCCGACCGGTCCGGCAGGCCGATGTCGAGCACGATTGCGTCGAGCTCGATCGACGATGTCGCGATCTCGAGCGCCTCGGCCGCACTCGAGGCCGTCTCGACGACATGGCGATCCTGCGTGAGGAGTCGCTTCAGCAGCCGGACCAGCCGGGCGTCGTCCTCGACGACGAGCAGGTGCACGAGGCTCCTCCTACGGGGTCACCACGGTCACGTCGCTGGCCGTGAACGTGCGAGGCGCGCCGCTGGCGAGGGGAGCCCCGCCGCCGGCCGGTGCGCCGCTGGCGGCGGGGGCAGCCCCGAGCCCGGTCCGGTTGAACTGTACCTGCACGAGCACCTGGCTGCCCGTCGTCACGTCGCTCGAGCTGGCGGCGGCCTGCTTGTGATAGGTCGTCGAGCCACTCAGGTCGACGGTGACCGTGCTCCCGCTGGCGGTCTGGAGGGTCAGCGTGTTGCCGTTGATCGATTGCACGGTTCCCCGCAGCGATACGTCGGCGGCCCCGCCCGCGATGCCCCCGCCCAGGAACCCGCGCCCCGCGCCCGGCGCGAAGCTCGCGTTCGCTCCGAACTGGCTGCGGAACCCGGCGGCGCCGGTCCCGAACCGTCCGGTGGCGGCCGCGGCCGGCGGGGCCGTCAACCGGCCGACGGCGAACGCGACCCCTCCGACGGCGATCAGCCCCGCCAGCGCGAACAGCATCGTGGTACCGCGCGACGATCCGCCCGACACCGGCGGCCGGACGGGGACGGGCGCGGGCGCAGGCGCCTGGGCGGGTGCAGGACCGGGCCCCGGTTCCCTGGCGGGATCCGGCGCGTTGGGGTAGTCGACCATCGAAGGGTTCCCTTTCACTCGTAGCGCAGAGCGACCACGGGGTCGAGCCGGGCGGCCTGGCTCGCCGGCCAGACACCGAACACGATCCCCACGATCAGGCTGAAGACGACCGACACCACGACGGTGACGGGGTTGAAGGTGAAGGCCCACCCGGCGAGCACCGCGATCACCGCCGAGGCCGCCACGCCCACCAGGATGCCGATGATGCCGCCGGCGATCGAGAGCATCAGGGCCTCGAAGAGGAACTGGAGCATCACGTCGCGGCCGCGCGCGCCGATCGCCTTGCGGATGCCGATCTCACGCGTCCGCTCGCGGACCGAGACCAGCATGATGTTCATGATCCCGATGCCGCCCACGATGAGCGAGATCGAGGCGATCCCGGCCAGGAGCACGGTGAGCAGCGTGCTGATGGATCCGACCGTGGAGAGGAGCTGCGTCTGGCTGGTGATCGTGAAGTCCGGCGTGCCGCCGGCTCCGATCCCGTGCCGCTGGTCGAGCAGCGTCGTGATCTCGGCCGTGGCCGTGTCCATCTGCTTGGACGAGGCGACGCTCACGCCGATGGTCCGCACGCTGTCGGTGCCCACGAAGAGGTCGTGCGCGGTGGTGACCGGGATCAGCACCTCGTCATCCGGGTTCTGGAATCCGACGCCGCCCTTCGGCTGCATGATGCCCACCACCTCGAAGGGCAGCCCGCTGATGTAGACGGTGCCCCCGATGGAGGACGGGCCGAGCCCCAGGGTCGTGGCGGTCGTGCTGCCGAGGACGGCGACGCGCAGGGCGTGGTCCACGCTGGCCTGCGTCAGGAACGATCCCTGCCACATGCTGTAGGCGAAGACCAGCGGGTAGGCGGGTGTCGTCCCGATGACGTTGGTGGTCTCGTTGAGGGAGCCGGCCACCACGAGCCGCTGGCTCGCGAGCTCGGGAGCCACGCCGGCGACGTCTGGCAGGGTGGACAGTGCCGTGGCGTCCTCGATGGTGAGGGTCGTGGCCGAGCCGGAGGCGCCCCGGGTGGCGCCCGTGGTCGTGCTGCCGGGGGTGACCGAGAGCAGGTTCGTGCCGAGGCCCTCGAGGCGGCTGTTGATGCCGGAGGTGGCGCCCTGGCCGACCGACACGAGCGCGACCACCGACGCGACGCCGATGATCACGCCGAGCATGGTCAGGGCCGTGCGCAGCTTGCCGGTCCCGAGCCGCGACAGCGCCAGGCGAAAGAGATCGCCGAGCTTCATGCCGCGATCCTCCCGTCCCGGATGTGGATCTGGCGGTCAGCCGCGGCGGCCACGTCCGGGTCGTGGGTGATCAGCACGATGGTGCGGCCGGAGGCGTGGAGCTGGTGGAAGAGCTCGATGACCTCCGCGCCGGCGTGGCTGTCGAGGTTGCCCGTCGGCTCATCGGCGAGCAGGAGGGCGGGCTCGGTGACCAGGGCACGCGCGATCCCGACCCGCTGCTGCTGACCGCCGGAGAGCTCCGTGGGCTGGTGGTGCAGCCGGTCGCCCAGTCCCAGTCGCTCGAGCGCCGCTGTGGCCCGCTCCATGCGCTCGCGCCGGCCGACCCCCTGGTAGGCCAGCGGGGTCGCCACGTTCTCCAGCGCGCTGGTGCGGGGCAGCAGGTTGTAGGACTGGAACACGAAGCCGATCGAGCGGCTCCGGAGCGCCGCGAGCCCATTGTCGTCGAGCTCCTCGACCGGTGTGCCGTCGAGCACGTACCGACCGGCGGTCGGCCGGTCCAGACAGCCCAGGATGTTCATCATCGTGGACTTGCCCGAGCCGGACGGCCCGATGATCGCGACGAACTCGCCCTGCCCGATGCTGAGGTCCACGTCCACGAGGGCCGGCACGAGGACCTTGCCGGTGTCGTAGACGCGGGAGACGCTCTCGAGATGGATGATGGGGTCGCTCATGGCTGCGCGCCGCCGCCCGTGGTCGTGCGAGTGCCGCCGCCGGTGGTGGTGCCCCGGTCCGCGGGACGGAACGCGCCGCCTACCCCGCCAACGCCGAAGCCGCCGCCGGTGGTCGTCGAGGAGTTGAGCGCGCTGACCGAGCCGATCACGACGGTCTCGCCCGCGTTGACGCCGCTCTGAATCTCGGCCAGCGAGCTGCTCATCAGGCCGACCTGCACCGGCACCGCCTGTGCCTGCCCGGCGCTGTTGAGCACGCGGACCTCATAGTTGCCAGACGAACCGATCACCGCGATCGCGGGCACGGTGATCACGTTCTGTGCCTGCGCGGTGGTGACGGCCACGCTCGCCGACATG
>JAJYJR010000807.1 GCA_021789355.1 Chloroflexota bacterium
AGGAGGCTGACGGCCCCGTTCGCCACCGCGACAGCCGGCGAGGGCTCTGCGCCCTGCGTGTCACCGGTGTCGGTCAGGGTCCAGTGCAGATCCATGGCCGTCCCCGACAGCGGCGTGGTCGTGATGGCGAGCAGGTAGCGGTGGCCCGCCTGCGCCGGGACTTCGTGCATCAGCACGATGCTGCCCAGGGTCGCGCCGGGATCCGGCACCACGAGGCGCAGCGTGGATCCAGCCAGGACCACTCCGAGGCGATCCCACCAGGCGTCGCCGGTCCACACCACGGACACCGGACGGGCGGCCAGGATCGCGGCCTCCGCCGGTGCAATGCTGGGGCGGTACAGGCCATTGCCGCTGGTCTGGAGCAGCACGGTGAACGTGTGAGGCCCGGTATCGCTGAGGGTGGCCGGCACGACCGCCGACGACGAGGTGGCTGGTGCGCTCGAAGGCTGGGGCACCGGCGACGCCACCCCGCGGGGGGCCATGATCGCCACGACCAGCACGATCGCCACCAGGAGCCCGAGGATGGTCAGGAGAGAGCGGGCGCTGCGTGTCATCGTGGGGTGCTCCTTCGTTCGGCCCACCCACACGCTGCGCGGATGGGACCCGCCGGGAGGGTCGGCGCAGACGCCCCGCTGTCAAGCTCTGGCGCACGACGAGGCCCGACGCTGATCCGGGAGCACGGCGGCAGGTCGGGCCTCATCGCGGGGGGGGCCTCGGACCACCGATCCGACGCATCCCCTCAAGGGACAGGCCGCGCGGAGCGAAGGCGCAACCGCGCCGGATCGATGGCCTTGGCCGCGGGGAGTGTCGGCAGGCCCGGCGCGTTGTCAAGCACGGGGGGATGCTGCCGCACAGCACGAGAGGCGGAGGATGCGGCCTCCGCCTCTACCCGGCTCCAGAAGGTCGTCCGCGCGAAGGTGCAACCCCGCGATCCGACCGCTGCGAGCCTTGAGCCCGTGGCACGCGATGGCCGCGGCCTGGTGCGGGTCTCACGCTCGCGCGAGCGGGGAGTTCTCGATGGTCTGCCGTGTTCCGCGGTGCCAGGAGCACGTCCGCTCTCCGGGCGCCGCCTCCTTCGAGCACTGCCGCGGGGGCGCCGACTCGTACCAGCCTCGGGTGTAGCGGTTGCGCGACCAGCTGATGACGACCCCGATGCAGCGTGGCTGTGGCGTCGTGGCGTGGGACATCTCCATCCTGCTCCTTTGGCCGCCGTCCGCCGGCCCACGGGTCGCGCAACGGCGACCGGGCATCTTCTGTGGGAAGGGGCAATCGTCAAGTGGGGGCGTCCCCAGGGGGTGCACCACCGATGGGGCCGTAGCCCGATGGTCCCATTCACCCGGCGAATCCATTGCGCTTCCCGCCCAGTGGTGGTTGCGTACAAGGCATGACCCGCTCCTCGACTGCGGCCGCCGACGACACCGCCGCCGGTCCCTCCCCCGTCGCCGCCCTCTCGAGCGTTCCTGCGGCCCGCCCGCGCACCGGCGATCAGGCCATGGCCCTGTGGCTGGCCGAACGACGCATCACCGTGTCGGGGGCCACGCTCGACGACGTGGTGGGGTTGACGGCGGCCAAACGGGAAGTCCAGTCCTTGATCGCGCGGCTGCGCCATCCCGAGCTGATCCGGGAGGCGGGCGGCGAACTCCCCCGGGCGATCCTCTTCTACGGTCCGGCCGGCACCGGCAAGACCACCCTCGCGCGGGTGGTGGCCTCGGCGCTGGCCGAGGGCACCGAGCGTGCGGTGCCGTTCTACGAGCTCTCCGGCGGGGACCTCACCGCGGCGCGCCTGTACGCGCTGCGCGACCACTTCGCCGCCCGAGCGGCGGACGCCGGGATCGCGGTGGTGTTCGTCGACGAGGTGGACGCCATCGCCATGGCCCGGGGCCATTGGACCCACACGCCCGCGTCACGCCAGGCGCTCTACGCACTCCTGGCCGTGCTCGACGGTCTGCGTGCCACCCCGACCATCCTGTGGCTATTTACCAGCAACACGACGCCGGCCGAGCTCGACCATGCCGTCACCCGCCCCGGGCGCACGGGCTGGCACATCGAGACCACCTACCCCACCCGGACCGAGCGCGAACAGCTGTTCCGCCACTTCGCGGCCGGCCGACGCTTCGCGGGCCCGATGGACTGGGCGAAGGCGGCCGAGATGATGGGGCCGCGCACCAGCGGCGCGGAGGTGCGCCAGATCCTCGATGACGCCCTCGCCCTGACCCTCGCCGACGCCGATGCCGACGCGGCGCCCGCGGACTCGCGGGCCCGCGGTTCGGCGGGCAGCGACCGGCCGCTCCCGGTGGGAGCCGACTGGCCCCACACCATCGAGGCGATCCAGCGGCGTGGGTACGTGTCGGACCGGCGGCAGCCCCTCGACGCGCGCGAACGACGCATCGCTGCTGGCCATGAAGCCGGCCACAGCCTTGCCGCTGCCCTCTTTGGGCTGCCGCTCGGCCAGATCGCCCTCGATCCGGTCAGCGGGGGCGCGTTCACCGAGCTCGAGGAGGAGGACCGTCCCCGCTCCAGCGGCCAGTCCGACGGCCAGGTGCTCGATCTCATCGCGGTGGGGCTGGCCGGCCAGGCGGCCGAACGGCTCCTCTTCACACCAGCGGAGGTGAGCCTGGGCAGCGCGGACGACCTCACCCGGGCGACCGCCCTGGCCCTCGCCCGGATCGACGCGGGCACCGATCCGGGCTTCCCGCCGATCTCGCGCGCCGCCTTCGACCCGCAGCAGCCGGCGTCGCTGCGCGATCTCGCCGCCGCCGCGGCCACGGCCACCCTGACGACGCAGCGGGCACGGGTGGAGGACATGCTGGCCCAGCACGAGCCCGCGCTGCGCGCCCTGGCCGCCCGGATCGCCGGGGCCGAGCACGGCCAGTTGGGCGGCCAGGAGCTACGCCGCGCCCTGCTCGAGATCGGCCTGCCCGATCCGGGGCCCGTCCTCGAGGGCGGCGCCCACCTCTGATCGGTCGAGGGCTCCGTCGGTCGCGTCCGGTGCGCCGCCGGACCAGGATTGCGGCGCGCGCCGATGGGCCAGGGTGCCGGAGACGGCGGGCTTCGCGGCGGCCGCGGCCATGCGTCGGCGCTGTGTGGTCGCCGCCCAGCCGGTCGGG
>JAJYJR010000808.1 GCA_021789355.1 Chloroflexota bacterium
GTCACGGACCCTGAGATGACGCGCTTCTTCATGACCATCCCGGAGGCGGCCTGGCTGATCCTCGACGCGGCGGCACTGGGGCGGTCGGGCGACCTGTTCGTGCTCGACATGGGTGAGCCCGTCCGGATCATGGACCTCGCCCGCGACCTCGTCCGGCTCGCAGGTCGAGACCCGGACAGCCAGCCGATCGAGATCATGGGGCTTCGCCCCGGCGAGAAGCTCCACGAGGAGCTCTTCTACGCCGGCGAGGAGATCGAGCGTACCTCCAGCGCCAAGGTCCTTCGCGTCGTGGCGCCGCCCCCCCGGCCGGGCATCCGGGACGACGTGCGGCAGATCCTGGCGCTCGCGACCGGCGAGGACGAGCCGCGGCTGCGCAGGATGCTGCTCGCCTACGCGCGGGATCCGGCGACTGCGCTCAGCGAAGTGCCCCACGCGGAGGAGCTGTGGTCGAGGGAGCTGGCCGCTCTGGATGCGGGCCCGCGAAAGCGGGCGCGCGCGGTGGTCATCGCCGCCCGCCGACCCGCTGCATCGCCGCAGGCGGCGGCGTATGCCGGCACCCCGGGTCCGCCGGGGGAGGCCTCGTTGCCTGAGCCCGCGACAGCTCTGTCTCGTCGGCAACCGGAGACTCTCTAGGGCCATGGCGGATCTCATCCTGCCCATCGTGGTCAGCGTGGTCGCCGTCCTTGTTGCGCTGGGCGCCCAGCAGGCCTGGGGAGCGCAGAGGGGAGGGCGGGGTCGCCCCAACGTGCGGATCGCCGGACTCGGCTCACGGTGGGCTAAGAAGCTGCGGGTCGCGGGCATGCGAGCTGAGGCTCCCGCCACCCCCGTGAGAATCGAGGGTCCGGCGGCTGACGCCGTGCCGCCGGTCACCTCGGGACGCGGACCGCACGCAGGAGACGCAAAGCCCCGCGCGCGTGAGGGTCCCCCTGAGGCTGCCGGCGCATCTTCAGGAAGACGTGACGCGGCCCACGACCCGGCGTCGGCCGATCGAGAGTCGCCGAGGCCGGCCAGGCGGCCACGGAGCCACAGCACGATCGGCGTGGACCCGCTTGAGGTGCCGCTGGACGCGCATCACGCTCGCGTCGCAGTCGGCGCGCTGATCGATGGCCTCGAGGTCGGGAAGATCGGGCGCCTGCGTTGAAAGCGATTGCGGTCACGAACCACAAGGGGGGAAGCGCCAAGACCACCACGGCCGTGAACCTTGCCGCTGCCCTCGGCGAGCAGGGACTCCGGGTCCTGGTCATCGACCTGGATCCCCAGGGATCGGCGACGAGCTGGCTCGGCTCACCCGTCGCGGGTCGAATCGTGCTCGACGCGTACATGGGCCAGGCCGACCTGGCCGACACCGCGGTCTCGACCAGCGCGCCGGGTGTGCAGCTGATCCCGTCGACTCCGTGGCTGGTGGCGGCGGATCGCCGGCAGGAAACCGACCTCGCACTCGGCGTCATACACGCGCTCGAGGCTCTTCCTCCGCGCTGGGACTACGTCCTCGTCGACTGTCCGCCCTCGCAGGGGTACCTCGCCATCGCGCCGCTCTCGGCGTGCCAGCATGTTCTCGTGCCAGTCGAGGCCCACGTCCTTGCACTTTCGGGGCTCGTCAGCCTGCTGGAGACCATGCAGGAGGTGCGCGAGCGGCTCAACCCGGCGCTGACCCTGTCGGCGATCGTCGCGTGCCGGGTCAGCCACACGCGGCACGCGCGGGAGGTGGTCGAGCGATTGCGTGAGCGTTACCCCGGCCACACGCTTCGGGCCTTCGTGAGGGAGAACATCAGCCTGGCCGAGGCGCCGTCGTTCCAGCTCCCGATCACGCGGTATGCCCCATCCAGCGCCGGCGCGGAGGACTATCGAACGGTCGCGCACGAGTTTCTGCAGCGCCAACCTGTCCGAGACGAGGTCGGCGGAGGTTCATCCCTCGCTCGCCTGCTGAGATCGGCTCAACGACACGCCCCGAGTGTCGCCATGTGGGCCAGGGGCCAGGAGGGGCGGTAGCCGATGGGCGGGGGAGTCGCAGCCTCATGAACGGCCGGGGAACACTTGACGACGCGGAACTGAGGCGCACGCTTGACGCCGTGCTGTCCGGTGCCGCGCCGGCGTCCAGGCGGACGGCGCCGTCATCCCCGCCGCCTGACCCGCCGCCGACCGGCGCGCGGCAGGGCGCGACGGCCGACCCGCCGCCGACCTCCGGGGCGGACGCGGAGCGCCGGGACATCGCGGCCGAGAGGTGGATCGTGGGACGCGGAGGGCTCGCGGTCCTTGGGCTGGTCCTGGTCGCGATCGGCGCTCTTCTGCTCGCCGGCACCCTGGGCCTGCTCGCGCTCGACGCGGGCCGTCTCGCGGACTACTGGCCGCTTGTCTTCGTGGCGATCGGGCTGGTGGTTCTGCTCGAGGCATGGGCGCCCGGCCGACACGCCGGGCCCCGTGAGCCCGCCGGGAGCGGCTCCGTTGCCCCCGGTACCGCCGGCGTCCCGGACGCGGACGAGCTGGAGCGCCGGTTGGATCGAGTTCTCGCATCGCGCCTGGCCGATGCCGGACCGCCTGTCAGCGCCGCACCGCCGGCCGAGCCGCCCCGACCGCGTCTCGCTGCCACGGTGCCGCACCACGGTGACATCGTCGCCGCACTGATCGAGCTCCAGGGGCTGCGCCGCCACGGCCTGATCTCGAAGCGCCAGTACCGCGCCAGGCGTGCGGAGCTGGTTGCGCGCATGACGCCCAGCCTGGCCACCCGGGGCTGGGACGAGCCGGGAGCCGGCGGCGTGACCGAGGCAACCGGTGACGAGGGCATGGGCGCGGGTGCGCAGGCGTCGCCCGGCTACCGAGGGGCCGCGGCCAGGTAGCGCGAGCCCGAGAGCCCGGCGGAAGGATCCGGTCCGCGACCGGCAGTCGATGGGCACGCGAGCAGCCGGAGGCACGCGAAAGGCCCCTCCGAAGAGGGGCCTCCCGACACTGTCCCGGTGAAGTCCCCGATCACCTCGAAGGTGACACGGAGCTTCTGCCACGCTGCAAGGGCATCTATCACGCCGGCTGCACCGGCTACCCTAACCCGACCTACCCATGACCCTGCTGCTGGGGCAGTTGCTGACGAGCAGCGTCCAGAGTGTACG
>JAJYJR010000809.1 GCA_021789355.1 Chloroflexota bacterium
CGCCTCGGCAAGGATGGCCTGGATCCGGCGCAGATCGCCCTCCAGCTTCCCGCTCAGGTTCTGCAGGTCCTCCTCCTGCTCGAAGTGGGTGTAGAGCCGGTCGAACAGGAAGAGCCGGGCGTCGGTCCCGGGAACCGGCCAGCCCAGGCTGGCCAGGTAGTGCAGCTGTCCGAACATCCGGGCGAACGTCGTCTTGCCGCCCTGGTTGGGGCCCGACACGACCAGGATGCGTTCCGGCCCGGTCAGCTCGAAGTCGTTGGTCACCACCGGCGCGCCGTCACCCTCGCGATCACCGAGCAACCGGCCGGCCAGCGCGAGGTCGAAGGCGTCGCGCGCGTGCACCGCCTTGCTGTGATCGTCCATCCGCGGGTAGCAGAACGACAATCCCGCTCGGGTGAGGCGGGCGACGTACTCACGGCACGCGACGTAGAACTGGACCTCCCGATCGAAGGCGCGGACGGTGGGATCGGCGAAGTCCCGGTGGCGTGCGCAGTACTGGTCGAGCGAGGTGAAGACCTCCGGGTGAAGCCGCGCCACGCGCTCCAGGACGGCGGCCTCCACGTGGTTCATCTCCGCCCACGAGGAGAACTCGAAGCGGTACTCCTTCGCCGCCGTCCGCTTGAACTTCTCGAAGGCCTGCAGCACCTCGGCGCTGTAGTCCGACTGCCCGTCGTATCGGGTGACCCGGATCCGGTTGCCGCGGATGTCCAGGCAGTACCTGACCTCGGACAGCTCGGCCGCCACCCGCTGCGTGTCGTCGCGCAGCGAGGTGAAGGCGGGGGATGCCAGGTGGTCGTGCAGGGCCCCGCGGAAGGCCAGGAGACCGCGCGACTGCAGGCGGGCGCCCGCGAGGTGGTCGGCGAGCCCGGTCACCGCGTCGCAGTAGATGGCGGCAGCCTCCAGGAACCACCGCTGCTTCTGGAGCGCGTAGTGGAGCTTGCCGGCCTGGGCCAGTGCGGCCCGCATCGACCGCATCCCGCCCGCGAACGCGCCGACCCAATCCAGGAGATCGCGGTCCTCGAGGTCGCGCAGGACCTCGTGCCGGAAATCGATCAGGTCCAGGTTGTCCAGCGGCACGTAGAAGAACGGCTTGAGGCCGTACTCGTCGCGCCCCAGGGTGACGGAGGCGACCACCCGGTCGAGGTTCAGATCGGCGAAGCACTCCGGTGCGGTCCGCCTGTCGAGATCGGGAGGGGCCTCGCGATCGTCGAACAGGATGCTGCGAAACGGCATGGTGACCGTCACCCGGTAGCGTGCCCGAACCGGCGTGGAACAGATGATCCCGGAGGTGACCCGGAGGATGGCATGACGTTCTTACCTCGCCCTGCGGAGGTAGAAGCCGTCAGCGGCTGGGCCGCGGATGTGAACTGCCTCGCGGCGTGGCGGGCCTCATCGCCGCGGCACAGCATACGGCCGCCCCCGGCCACCGGCAAACGTCGCCCACAAACGGCGCCCGCAACGTGGCCTGCGACGGACGATGCACGGCCCTCTTTCATGTGGGCCCGGTCACATTGCGTTATCCTCGCAGCCAATTGCATCGGCGCGATGAAGCTCGCGCCCTCGGATCGGTCCCGCGCACGCGGCGGGTGATGGCTTCTGGAGTGGTCTCCAGGAGCCTTTTTTCATGAGCATCAACGAGGTCGAGATGTCAGCCAGTCGCCAGCGGGGAGGCCTCGCATGAGCGACGGCGGATCCGCGCGCCAGGCCACGCCGGCACCGGCGGCCGTGGAGGGCAGCCACCGGGCCGCCCTGCGCTTCGTGGTGCTGATCGGCGTCGTCAGCCTCTTCGCCGACATGACCTACGAGGGGTCGCGCAGCATCACCGGCCCATACCTGGCGGTGCTCGGGGCGAGCGCCACGGTCGTGGGGATCGTGGCCGGCGGCGGGGAGCTGCTCGGATACGCGCTGCGCATCGTATCCGGCCGCCTGAGCGACCTGACGGGCCGGTACTGGCCGGTCACGCTCACCGGCTACGTGGTGCAGATGGCCGCGGTCCCGGCGCTGGCGCTGGCCGGCAGCTGGCAGGCCGCCGCGATCCTGATCGCCCTCGAGCGGGTGGGCAAGGCGCTGCGGAACCCGCCCCGGGACGCGATGCTGGCCCACGCAACGCGGGAGATCGGCCGGGGCTGGGGGTTCGGGCTGCACGAGGCGCTGGACCAGCTGGGTGCCCTCATCGGGCCGCTCGTGGCGGCCGCGGTCCTCGCCGCGCGAGGGCAGTACCAGGTCGCGTTCGCCCTGCTGTTGATCCCGGCCGTGCTGACGCTGGGGACCCTTGCGATCGCCCGGATCGCCTACCCGGACCCCACGGGCCTCGCGGCGCGACCGGCCGACGTGAACGCGGGCGGCCTGCCCGGCGAGCTGTGGATCTACCTGGCGGCGACCATGCTGGTGGCCGCCGGGTTCGCGGACTTCTCGCTCATGGCCTTCCATTTCCAGCAGGCGCGGACCGTCCCCGCCACGTGGGTGCCGCTCTTCTACTCGGCGGCGATGGCGGTGAGCGGGCTCGGATCCCTCGCCTGGGGGCGCCTCTTCGACCGGGCCGGGATCGTGGTGCTCGTGCCGCTGACCCTGGCCTCGGCGTGCTTCGCGCCGCTCGTGTTCCTCGGCGCCCCGCCGGAGGCGTTCGCGGGAACGCTGCTGTGGGGGCTCGGAATGGGCGTCCACGAATCGATCATGGCGGCCGCGGTGGCCGGGATGGTGCCTTCGCGGCGCATCGCCTCCGCCTACGGACTCTTCAACATGCTCTACGGGGTCGCATGGTTCCTCGGCAGCGCGGCGATGGGGATCCTGTACGACGCTTCGGTCCCCGCGCTGGTCGCCTTCTCGGTGGCCGCCGAGTTGCTGGCCGTTCCGCTGATCGTGGTCGTGCATCGCCGGCGCGGCACGTCCGTGCCCGGCGGGGAGGGAGGGAGATGATGGATCGCGAGTCCGCGCACCGGCCGGTCAAGATCGTGCACCGCTCGGCGGGGGCCGTGGTGATCCACGAGGGGCAATGCCTGGTCCTCCGCACCGGGCGCGAATGGGTCTTTCCCAAGGGGCACCTTGAGCAGGGCGAGACGGCCGAGCAGGCCGCCGTCCGGGAGGTCGTGGAGGAGACCGGG
>JAJYJR010000810.1 GCA_021789355.1 Chloroflexota bacterium
CGGCGCCCGGCGGAGGCGTCCGCCCGACCTGGCCGGGTGGGGCGGTGGGCTGGGCGTGGGGCGGCGGCGGCTGGGGGACCGGCGTCGCGGCGTTGCCGTTGGAGTTGCCGGTGCCGGTGCCGTTGCCGAGGCCGTTGCCGTTCGCGGCCGCAGTCGGCGCGGGCGCGCCAGTTGGGGCCGGTGTCGCCGCCGGAGGTCCGTTGCCGTTGGGCTTGCCGTTCGAGTTGCCGCCGGCGTTGCTGTTTGCGCCCGAGTTGGGATTGCCGTTGCCGGCGACGTTGCCGTTTGCGCCCCGGTCGGGATTGCCGTTCGACCGTGAACCGTCCCCTGCCGCCGGACTGCCGCTCCCATGACCGCTCGAGGCGCTGCCGGACCCGCCGGCCTGCGTGCTGCCCGCGGCCGGGGAGGCGGTGGCCGGGGTCGTGGTCACGCGCACCAGCAGGTCCGTTGGCGGGCCACTCTGCCCGGCGCGGACGGCCACCAGCGTTGCGCCGTGCCGGTACAGCTCCCAGGGTCCGTTGCTGCCCTCGCGTGTGAACCCTGCGGCGGCGAGCTGGGCCGCGTAGCCGCGGAGGGCCGCCGAGGGCCCCAGGTCCGAGCTGTAGCCGTACAAGGTCGCCCCCGCGTCGTACCCACCGCCCTGGCCTACCACGACTGCCGCGTCAGCCGGTGCCGGGATCCCGTCGGGCAGCCCGGAGGGCGCGCTGGTGCCGGCCGCGGAGGTCGAGCAAGCCGCGAGTGCCAGCGCGATCGCCGCGAGCCAGGTCAGGCGCGTCGCCCGGGAAGGCCAGCTGTGCATGTACGCCATCTGTCTGCCGCGACGTTGCCCCATGGTCGCCACGCGATCGTACCAGTGGTCGAGGGTCGGGCAATACCCCGATAGTCTTGCCTGGCGCCCCGCGGAAGACGCCGCAGACCGGGGCCCGTGCCGGTGGGCCACGAGAAACGGCGAGCCCGAACGAGATTGTGCCGGCGCCGGCACGGGACAGGCATCGGCGACGCCGGCAGAACCGAGTGTACCGGCGGATTCGCGCGATTCGCGGCGGACAGGGACCGGTCCCTTGCGGTTGTCCTTGCATGTAGCCGGCTTTGACCGCCGTTGAGCGCCCCGCCTTCAGCCCGGCTGCCCGCCGGTCATCACCCGCTCCGCCAGTCCCAGCGGCAGCGCGCCACTCTCGGTGAGCGTGTCGTGGAACTCGCGCAGCGTGGCTACCGGCACCTCGGCCGGGGCGACACCGACGAACCCGCGCGCATCCAGCCAGTCGCGCCGCACGCGGAGGATCTCCAGGCAGCCCGTCAGGTAGGCCGACGCCTGGGTGGGCCAGGAGCAGTAGCGACCGACCTCCGCCCTCGCGGTCGGCTCGGGCAGGCCGGCCTTCGTCCGCATGAAGTCGACCGCCTCGTCGTACGTCATCTCGCCCAGGTGGAGGCTGGTGTCCACGATGATCCGGGCCGCGCGGAAGAGCGTGGAGTTGAGATGGAACAGTTCCTGGATCGGGTCGGTGAAGAAGCCCCGCTCGCGCATCATGCGTTCGGCGTACAGCGCCCAGCCCTCGGTGAAGTAGGGGGTCCCGAAGACGCGCCGCACGGCGCTCGGGTTGCGCTTGCGCATCACGAGGTGCCAGTGGTGCCCCGGGTACGCCTCGTGCACCGAGGTGGTGGGGATGTCGCCCCAGCTGTTGGCCTCGAGACGCTGCTGGATCTCCTCTTCCGGCGTGCCGTCGGGCGCGAACGGGACGAAGAAGTGGCCGGTCCACGAGTCGGAGAAGGCTGGCGGGGCGTTGTACGAGGCGACGCCCAGGACCGGCCGCTGGAAGACCGGCGAGGGCTCGACCACGCACTGCTCGCCCGCCGGCAGCGTGACGAGTGCCGTGTCGACGAGGAAGGCGCGGGCCCGGGCAGTCCAGTGCGCGTACCCGTCGCGCATCGCCTCCTCGGTGAGCGGATGGTCCCTGCCGGCTTCCTCGAGCACGGCCGCCCAGTCGTCCGTGCCGCGCGCCCGCCGCGCCACCTCCGTCATCTCTGCCGCCAGCCGGTCGTACTCGGCGCGGCCCCGCTCGCGCAACCCGCGAGCGTCGACGTCGAGCTGCTCCTTCTCGCGCAGGAGCCGGCTGTAGCGTTCCTCGCCGAGCTGCCAGGTGCCCGTCCCCCGTTCCGCCAGCTCCTCCAGGTGCGCCGCCCAGCCGTCCATGGCCCGGGCGGCGTCGGCCCCGGCGGAGGTAAGCCGGTCGCGTCCGTCTCCCGCGGCCACGTCGGCCGGCAGCAGCTCGCGCAGGTATCGCGCCCCGCCGCGCGCCGCGCCCACCCCGCGACGCAGGATCAGTGGGTGGACCATCGCCGGGTCCAGGTTCGCCGCCCCCTGCTCGAGCGCGCGGGGGATCTCCCCCATCCGGGAAACGGCCGCGTCGATCAGCTCGGGCTCGGGGCGCAGGCGATGCAGGAACAGCGTGAAGATGCCGTCCAGGGCCGGGTTCGTGTATGTCGCGGGATCGCGTCGCCAGTTCTGCCAGTCGGCGAGGATCAGCCGGCCACGCAGGACCGAGCGCACCAGGTCGCGGTCGATCTGCTGTGCCGGCGCGAGGTCTGCGTCCTCGACGGCGTCGAACCGGTCCAGCCAGGCCGCGGCCTCCGCGTCGCGGGCGCGGAACGACTCGGCCGAGAGCTCGTCGAGCCGGGCGTCGTACCGGGTCAGCCCGAGCTGGCTCGCGCGCACCGGCGAGAGCTCGTGCTCGCGGTCGAGGAACTCCTGGACAAGGGATTGGAAGGTCATGAGGCACTCTCCTGTCCGGCGCGCGACCGCGCCGATGTCGTGTCGCGTGCGCGACCGAGCCGATCCCGGAAAGGGTGCACGCATGTCGCGCTACGGCGCGCCGGGCTCGATCACTTGCCACCCCAGCGATGGGAACGTCGCGTCGAACGAGTAGACCTCGGTGGCGACGGACGCGAGCATGCTCGCGGCGATCAGCGCGTCGCCCACCGATTCGATCTCGCCGTCCCGCCAGCGGCTGAGCGTGAACATGACGGTCTCCGTCGGAACCTCGGGCACGGAGACGTTTTCGCGTGCCAGGAGCTGCACCAGCGCCTG
>JAJYJR010000811.1:0-987 GCA_021789355.1 Chloroflexota bacterium
TCGGGCATCACGAGGTCGCAGATGACCAGCTCGAAGCGCTGCCGGGCCGCGAGCTCGAGCGCGGTTCGCCCGGACGTCGCGCTCGTGACGGTGAACCCTTCGGGGACCAGCGCGGCCTCGACGAGGGCGAGGCTGGCTGGGTCGTCGTCCACCGCCAGCACGTGGATCGGGCCACGGCGCACCTTGGTGGTGAACGTGTAGCGCGCCAGGCGCGCGAGCAGGGTGTCGCGATCGACGGGTTTGAGGAAGTAGTCGGCGGCGCCCAACGCCAGGCCGACCTCGCGCTCGTCGACCACCGTCACGATGATCACGGGCACCTCGCGCAATGCCTCGTCGGCCTTGAGGGCGCGCAGCACGTCCCAGCCGTCCATGCCCGGCAGGAGCACGTCGAGCAGGATCGCCCCGGGAGGCTGGCGGTGGGCCTCGGCGAGACCGGCCTCGCCGTCGCTCGCGACACGGACGCGGTAGCCGTCGCCCTCGAGATAGGTGCGCAGGAGGCGGACCGCGCCCGGATCGTCCTCGATGACCAGCACCTCGGCCCCGGCCGGGGGCTGCCGGCGGACGGGCGCTGGCTCGGCCCGTGGCGGCGCCGACGGCGGCAGGCCCCCGGGGGTGGCATCCGGCAGGATGACCGTGAACGTGCTCCCGACGCCGGGCGCCGAGACGAGCTCGATGCGCCCGCCGTGCGCCTCGACCAGGCGGCGGGAGAGCGCGAGACCAAGCCCCGTGCCGGCCTGCCGCAGCGCGGGATCGCCGACCTGACGGAACTCCTCGAATACGTGCGCCTGGTCGGTCGGCGCGATGCCGATGCCGGTGTCCGACACCGCGATCCGCAGCGCCCCGTCCGCCACCACCGTGTGCACCCGGATCGTCCCGCCCGACGGGGTGTACTTGATCGCATTGGAGAGCAGGTTGTAGAGGACCTGGCGCAGGCGTCCGCGATCGGCCTGCACGAGCCCGGGCCCGAGGTCGGTCTCGAGACGCAGG
>JAJYJR010000811.1:997-3084 GCA_021789355.1 Chloroflexota bacterium
AATCCACCGATCGATTCGACGACCGCGCGCTGCACCACGACCGGCTCGCGCACGAGCTCGAGGCGCCCGGCCTCGACCTTCGAGAGGTCCAGCACGTCGTTGATGAGATCCAAGAGGTGCCCGCCGCTGGTGTACACGTGCTCCACCCACTCGCGCGGCACCGACAGCGCCCCACCCGTCGCGGGGCCGTCGCGCATGAGTTCGGTGAAGCCGATGATCGCGTTCAAGGGCGTGCGCAGCTCATGGCTCATGCTGGCCAGGAAATCGCTCTTCGCCTCGCTCGCGCGGCGCAGGGCCTCGACCGTCTCCGCGAGGCGGACCGCCAGCTCCTCCTGTTCGGCCAGCACGGCCCGTCGCTCCACGAGCGCGGCGACGTGGCTCGCCAGGACCGCGAGCAGGGCCGCATCGTCGGCGCCGAAGAGCCGGGCGTGGGCCGTCAGGAGCACGAGGGATGCGGCCCGGCCCGATCCCGACGCGATGGGGACGGTGGTCGCGAAGCGCGTGGCGGAGCGGGCGAGGAGATCACGCCGAATGGCATCGCCGGCGCCCGCGCCTGCCGCTCGCGGTGTCGTGTCGGGCGGGTAGACCATCCCGGGTTCGAGGCCGTCTCCCGAGGCCGCGGCGACGCGAGTGCCGTCGGGTGCGGCGACGAGGACGGCGGCGGCCGTGGCACCCAGGGCCTGCGCGGCGCCCGTCAGGCGCGCCCACAGGGCCGCCTCGGATTCGGTGGCCGAGGCGTCGGAGAGACGCTCCATGAAGGCGAGGGCGGCGTTCGCCTGCCAGGCCCGGCGCAGCCAGGCCGGCGGCAGGAAGGCCACCAGGTACCCGAGCGCGGCCACGAGCGCCACGAGCTGGGCCACCGTGGTCGCCGCCCCGGCCGGGCCACCGAGCGCCCCGGCGCCGGCGGCGAGGATGGCGCCGGCGAAGGCGGCGGTGGCGAAGGCCGCCACGCCCAGGCGCGCCCGTGACCCGCCGTGACTGCGGGTCGCCTCCTCGGCGAGGAAGAACGCGGCCAGCGCCTCGAGCGCCACGAAGGCGACCACCGCGACCAGGGCGCCCACGGCACGGTGGGACGCACCGGCCACGAACAGCACCACGAGCGCGGCCGCCAGCGTCGCTCCGGCCAGGGGCAGCAGCCGGCGCGGCACGTCGCGCAGGTCGGCCACCAGGCGCAGCGCGAAGAGCGGCTGCGCGAAGAGGAGCACGACCGCGACCACGCCGAGAACGGCCGGCACCCGGCCAAGCAGCGCCTGGGCGATCGAGAGGACGAACAGCAGCGCGAGCGGGGTGAAGACGAGCGCGACGTCCCGGGCGAGGGAATCGCGGCCCCGCACCGCGCGTGTGGCAGCGCTGCCGAGGAGCGCCAGGAACAGGAGGCCCGTA
Source organism: Chloroflexota bacterium (assembly GCA_021789355.1). The sequence continues at coordinate 2,381 of JAJYJR010000811.1, forward strand.
ACGAGCGAGAGGAGCGCCCCCACGCCAGCTATCCGGCCGTCGGGCGCTGGTGGCGGACGCGCGGGACGCGGGGCATGCGACCGCCTACGCCGCTCCGGCGAGGAGGCGCAGGCCGCGGGTCCGGGCCAGCTCCTCGGGCCCCGCGCCGACCCCGAGGTGATCCGCCTCGCGCACGAAGAGATCGACGAGCTCGGGGTCGAACTGGCGCTCCCGTTCGCGACGGAGCTCGCGCAGCGCCTCCTCGGGCGTGCGACCCCGGCGGTACGGGCGATCGTGGGTCATCGCGTCGAAGGCGTCGGCCACTGCGATGATGCGCGCCCCGAGCGGGATGGTGAGCCCGCGCAGCCCGTCGGGATACCCGCCACCGTCCCAGCGCTCGTGGTGGGCCCGCACGACCGGCGCCACGAGACGCCCCAGGCGCAGCGGGGCCACGATCGAGGCCCCGATGGCGGAGTGGCGGCGCATCTGCGCCCACTCCTCCTCGTCGAGCGGCCCGGGCTTGCGCAGGATGGCCTCGGGGATCCCGATCTTGCCCACGTCGTGGAGCGCGGCACCGTAGCCCACCACCTCGGCGCCGTCGTCATCGAGTCCGACCAGGCGGGCCATGCCGAGGGCGAGGCCGGCCAGCCGGTTGCAGTGGTGCTCGGTGCTCGGGTCCTTGGCCTCCACCGCATTGGCGAGGGCCACCAGCACGGCCTGCGCGT
>JAJYJR010000812.1 GCA_021789355.1 Chloroflexota bacterium
CTCGAGGTCGACGAACCGGTTGGCCGCCCCGACGAAGTCCCAGAGGGCGGCCAGCGCATCGTGCAGGAGGTAGCCGGAGAGTTTCGCCTCGTGTGTCGCGCGCGCCTGGCGCCACGCCACCGCGAGCTGCGCCTGGTCCGGGGCGCGGGGCGCCGGCCGCTCGCCGCCGAGGTAGCGCGCCGTCATCGAGAGGCTGCGGTTGACGAGGTTTCCGAAGTCGTTCGCCAGGTCCGCGTTGTAGCGGCGAACGAAGGAATCCCACGACACGTCGCTGTCGCGGTCGAACGCGACCTCCCGCAGGAGCACGTAGCGCGCGCCGTCGGTGCCGAGGGCCGCCACGACGTCGGTCGGGTCGAGGAAGTTGCCCCGGCTCTTGCTCATCCGCTCGCCCTGCACCAGGAGCCAGCCGTGAACCCAGACCTCGCGCGGCAGCGGCAGCCCGGCGCTCATCAGCATGGCGGGCCACATGATCGTGTGCAGCCGGTTGATGTCCTTGCCGATGATGTGCAGGTCCGCTGGCCACCAGGACGCGAACCGGTCGGGCTCGTCCGGGAAGCCCACCCCGGTGACGTAGTTCGTCAGCGCATCGAACCACACGTAGACCGTGCCGGCGTCCGGGTTCCACGAGCCGTCAGGGAGCTGCGAGGACGAGCCGTCCGGCATGATCGGGAACGGGATCCCCCAGGGCGCCTTCTCGCGGCTGACCGAGAAATCCTCCAGGCCCTGCCTGATGAACCCCAGCATCTCGTTCTTCCGGTACTCCGGCTGCACCCAGCCGGGATGCTCGGCGTAGTGGCGCTCGAGCCGCTCCTGGTAGGCGGACAGGCGGAAGAACCAGTTGCGCTCCGTGAGCCACTGGAGCTCGATCCCGGGATGGTTCGGGCAGTGCACCCCGGTCGCGTCCTCGACCAGGTCGCTGGACGCGCGAAAGCCCTCGTTCGGACAGTACCAGCCCTCGTACGTGCCCTGGTACAGGTCGCCGTTGGCGTGTGCCCGGCGGATCAGCTCGTGGACAGCGCGGACGTGGTCTGGGTCCGTGGTGCGGATGAAGCGATCGGGGGCGATCCCGAGCGCGCGCTCGGCGGCGGTGAACAGCTCGACCATCTCGTCCACGAACGCCTTCGGGGTCTTGCCGAGCTTCCCGGCGGTGGTCGCGATGTTCACCGAGTACTCGTCAGTCCCGGTCAGGAAGAACGTCTCGTCGCCCTGCATGCGGTGCCAGCGCGCGACGGCGTCCGCGCCCACCACCTCGTAGAGGGTGTGGAGCCCGGGCCTGCTGTTCGCATAGGCGATCGCGGTGGTCAGGTAGAAGCGGTGTCGGTCGGCCATTGGTCAGCGGCGATGGTAGCAGGAGCGAACCGGCCGGCCGTACCGCGATGAGCCGGTGGGCAGAGCAGGACCCGCGGACGGTGCCGCGGGTCCTGGCCGCTCGTCGGATCGATGCTGTGGAGGGATCGCTGCCGGCGCTCCGACGACGCCGGCGCCCGCGACGTCAGGCGCCCGGCGTCGTGTCGCTGCCCGACTCGCCGGACGGCGTCTGCCCTGGTGCCGGCGGCTCGGTGGCGCCCGGCTCGGCCTGCTGGCGGCGCAGCTCGGCCGCGTACTCCTTGCTCCTGGTGGCGACTTTGTGCCCGACCTCCGTGGTCACGTTGGCAGCTTTCTGGAGCGCCGGGCCGGCGTTCTCCGCGGCGACCGCCGCGAGCTCGGCCGCCTTCGCCGCGACTTCGCGGAGCACCGGGCCTGCGTGCTCGGCGACGCTGTCGATCATCCCCTGCAGCTGACCGACCCAGTCGCGCGCGCTCTCGTCATGAACGCGCCACCCGCCGGTCTCCCAGTCCGCCCCGGGCGCGCCGCTCCCGTTGCCGCCCGGCCCGGTTGCGGCCGCCCCCTCGGCCGGCTCGAAACCCGCGGACGGCTCTCCCGTCGACGACTCGGTGTCCTCCTGACTCTCGGACGCCTCCGGCTGCTGCCCCGTCATCGGTCCCATCGCGGGGGCGGTTTCCCCCTTGCTCGTCGTGTCTGGTTTCGGGCTCTCGTCCATGTGCTCCCCCTTCGGGGTTGCGGTGCCCGCGCGGGCACGTACCGTTGCGGCTGCAGTGTACCGCGGCGCGCCCCGGCCGCCTCAAGTGCCGGCTGGCAGATGGCGGGCCGTGGGCCCTCGGCGGCGGAGCTTTCAGTGCCGGAAGTGGCGGATGCCCGTGAGCAGCATCGAGACGCCCGCGGCCTCCGCGGCCGCGATCACTTCGTCGTCGCGGACCGAGCCACCGGGCTGCACGAACGCCGTGACGCCGGCGTCCGCGCAGGCCAGCATGGCGTCCGGAAACGGGTAGAACGCGTCCGAGGCGCAGACGGCGCCCGGCGCGCGCTCCGGCCCCGCCTTCTCGACAGCGAGCCGCGCGCTGTCCACCCGGCTCATCTGTCCCGCGCCGATCCCCACCAGCGTGGCATCCCGCACCAGGACGATCGCGTTCGACTTGACGTGGCGGGCGAGGCGCCAGGCCAGGTCGAGATCCCGCCGCGCCCGTTCGTCGGGAGCCCGCGACGTCACCTGGCGCCAGGTCGCCGGGTCATCCGGGCGGACATCGGACTCGGTCGCCAGCACGGCCCCGCCCGCGCTCCGGTACTCGGCGACCGGCTCGCCGGCCGGGCGGCCCAGCCAGGGATCCACCACCACGCGCAGGTTGGGGCGCCGGGCCAGTGTCGGCACGGCTCCGGGCTCGACGGACGGCGCGACCACGACCTCGAGGAACAGCGAGACGAGCCGCTCCGCCAGGGCCGGGTCGATCGGCCCGGTGAGCGCCACCACGCCGCCGAACGCGCTCACCGGGTCGCCCGAGAGGGCACGTTCCCACGCCGTGACCATGTCGCCGGCTTCGGCGGCGCCGCACGGGTTGGTGTGCTTGACGATCGCGCAGGCCGGCCCCCGGAGATCGCGGGCGATCGCGGCGGCGGCCGACGCGTCGAGCAGGTTGTTGTAGCTGAGCGCCTTGCCCTGGCGCAGATCCACGCCAAGAGCGAACGGCCCGGCGGCGCCCGAGGCGCCCCCCAGGCGGTAAACGGCCGCCCGCTGGTGGGGGTTCTC
>JAJYJR010000813.1 GCA_021789355.1 Chloroflexota bacterium
CCGGCAGCGCCAGCTCCTGCTCCACCGCTCCCTCGGGCTCCCGGGCGTGCCGCCCACGCTCTCCACCGGAGATAACGCACGTGCCCGCGGAATCCGGACACGCTCCGACGTTACGACCTCAGGAACCGCGGCGCACGGCGGGAAAGACAGGCTTGCATCGCCGGTGTGTCGATGCTGGACACGTGCGGGCCACCACGGCAAGTGCCAGTTGGACCCGCGGCATCTCGCGCGGAACGGCGCACGGCGGTCTTCCCGGGTGATTGACCGACGCCCGCGCCCGGGGCTGTCAATGGTCGCGGACAGGGTGGTCACGATCTGTGCGACGCACGACCGGGCAGGGGCGTCCCGCGAGCGTAGGCCGCGATCGCCAGGAGTGACACGACGGCGCCGATGAGAGCTTGCGCCGTCGTCACGACGAGGAAGAGGTCGTTGGACAAGCGTCCGCCCGGCTGCGACGTGGTCATCGCGATCGTCTGGGTGAGCCCGATCGCCTCGGCCAGGAGACCGAGCGGGAAGGCCAGCGCGAGCAGTTCCCAGAACGCCCGCGGGGGATCGCGATCGAGCCAGGCGGCCACCGGCACCCAGGCCGCGAAGGCACCCGCCGCGGCCACGAGCGCGTTCACGGCGGTGAAGCCCAGGTCCAACGGTTGGTAGGCCCACGCGGCGGCGAGGCCGAGCTGACCCAGCAGGAACCCGAGCTCGAGCGCGACGATGACGACCAGCAGCCCGGCCCGCGTGGATCGGCGGGCGCGCAGCTGGAGGAGCCCGAGCCCGACGAGAAGCGCCGCCAGGGCTTCCAGCGGCGGAAGCAGGGCGGGGACCACCGTCCACACCGACGGGTTCCCGGTTAGCATGGAGGGTGACCAGGCGAAGATGGCGGCATGCAGCCACGCGACCGCCGCCCCGGTGGCGAGTCCCGCGAACAGGAGCCGCTGCGTGCGGGGCGCGTCGGGCACGCGGACGAGGAGTGCGGCCGGCAGCAGCACGCGAAGGGCGCTCGCGATCGCGGGCGCGATCGCGTACAGCGTCACCATCTCGGGCGCCGAGCCGGCGATCCGGACCAGGCGCGCGACGACCACGAACACCGCCGCGGCGACGAACAACCAGCCGACGGCGGGCAACTCGAGGCGGACGCCCGCCGGCCGCGATTCGGCAGGCTCCCGGGGGACGCCGGAGTCGTCGGTGGCGGGCTCCCAGCTGCTCATGCGCGAACAGTCGGCGCGGACGGGTTCGACGTCAAGGTTCCGTGCGTCCTGTCAGGCCACTGATCGGCACCACCCACAGGCCGTGATCGGGAGGTTCGTTCGCCCCGCACCGGCAGGCCAGCCGCCCGGCGCCGGCGGCCCACCGCCGGGAGCGCATCGGCCCTTGACGGTCCACGCCAGGCGTCGGACGCTGGGCGTCGCCGAAGGAGGCGTCGCGATGGATGTGGCCGCGCTGCTGGTACTGCTCCTGATCGCCTGCGTCGTGGCCCTGCCCGTCCTCCTGCTCGTCCTGATCGTGCGGGTCGTCGTGGCGAGCGTGACCGGCGCGCAGGAGCGCTCGGGGGCGCTGGCCATCCTGCGCGAACGGTTCGCGCGCGGTGAGATCAGTCGCCAGGAGTACGAGGACGCGCGTCGGGTCCTGCGGCACTGACGCCGGGCGCATCCCTCGACCGCCGTTCCGGGTGCCGCTTGCCGGGCCCCGTGTGCCCCGGCGGCCTCACGATGGGGGTGCCCCCAGGCTCCCGGAGCGGGCGGACGGCACGAGCGCGTGGCCGAGGTTGGGATACGTCGGGGTGGCGATGACCTCGACCGCGCTGATCGGCCAGTAGCGCAGCCACGCGCGTCCGATCACGTTCGCCTCCGGCACGGGGCCAAACTTGCGTGAGTCTACCGAGACCGGGCGGTGGTCGCCCATCACGAAGAGCGAGCCCGCGGGCACGGTCCAGGTGTCCTGCACGGTCAGGGGTTCGGTGGTTTCGCCCGGGTAGACGTAGGGCTCGAGCAGCTCGTGGCCGTTGACGAAGGTGTGCCCGTCGCGGATCTCGATGCGATCGCCGGGCAGCCCGATGACCCGCTTGATGTAGGGCGTCGCGCCAGTGGGCTCGCCGGGCGGGGTGAAGATCACGATGTCGCCGCGCTGGTAGGCGTCGAAGTGCGGGGTGAGCTTGTCCACCAGCACGTACTGGTTGGGCAGCAGCGTGTCCTCCATGCTCCCCTGCTCGACCTGGTAGGGCTGGGCCACGAAGGTCTGGATGCCGACGAAGAGGACGAGCGTCAGGACGAGGGTCTCGCCCACCTCCAGGAGCAGGTGCCGCACACGCGGTGTCATCGTGGGGTCACCTCGACGCTGCATCACAATCTGTTCGCTCGGTCCGTCGGGTTCCGGGTGACACCACAGCATCGCCCGGTGCGGTCCGCACCGAGGCCCCCCTCTCCGTGTCGGCAGAGCGCGATATCGTACGTCATGTCGACGCGTGGCGGCTTGGGCGCAGGGTTGGGTGCCTATCCCGCTCAGCCACGGAGCGCGTAATGCAAGAGATCTGGCCGCACGGGCCCGGACGGCCCGGTGGCGCCGCGCGGCGCGGGTGTCGAGCGGGACCCAGGCGCGGGTCAGGCGCGCGGCTCCTCCTGGCCAGATGGTGGACCGCGTACCCCGGATCCGGCCAGATGGTGGACCGCGTACCCCGGATCCGGCCGGACGGCGGACCGCGTACTGCGGATCCGGCCGGACGGTGGACCGCGCACCCCGGACCGCGACTGTGTACTTCACGTGCGATTGCGGAGCCTGAGCCGTGGCAGCGCGGGAGCGTGCCGCCAGCGGCTCGCTCGGATCAGGCCCGCCGGGACGCTACAGGACGGCCGCGGGTGCCGTGTGGCCGCCCGGGTCGCGGGGCGTCCCCTCGTGGGGATCAAGCCTGGCGGGACCGCGGGCGCGTCGCGGAACCGTGGGCGCCTCGCGGGACCGTGGGCGCCTGGCGGGACCGCGGGCGCCGTCCGACGCCGCACGGGGACGATGCGGACGATCGCCAGCTCGTGCCAGATCGCCAGCTCGTGCCAGATCGCCAGCTCGTGCCAGAGTTAATCGAGCCC
>JAJYJR010000814.1 GCA_021789355.1 Chloroflexota bacterium
CTCCATGACGATGAACGGCCCCGCCTCGTCCGTCCCGTAGTCGAACACGTTGACGACGTTCGGGTGGTTCAGCGAAGCCGCCGACTGCGCTTCCTGGCGGAAGCGCGCGATGAAGCCAGCGTCCCGGCCGTACTGCGGGCGCAGGAGCTTGACGGCGACGTCTCGGTCGAGCTGGTTGTCGTGCGCGCGGTAGATGGTTGCCATCCCGCCCTCGCCGAGCAACTCGATGAGGCGATAGCGGCCGCCGAGGACCCGACCGACCTCGGGCATCAGCTACTTCATCCTCGGTCTCGGTCGGCCCGGGTGAACTGTGCAGTAGACCTCGGGCATTGTGTCCCTCGCAGGCGCCAGGCGGCTAGTTCCCCAGGTCCAACCCGGCCAGGTAATTCCGGAACTCGGGCCCGACGTCGGGGCGCTGGAGCGCAAGCTCCACCGATGCCTTCAACCAGCCCATCGTGGTACCGGCATCGTACCGCACGCCTTCGAACGCGTACCCGTACACGTCCTGTTCCGCCATCAGGGCCTGGATCGCGTCGGTGAGCTGGATCTCGCCCCCCGCTCCGCGCGGCGTCTGCTCGAGCTTGTCGAAGATCTTCGGGGTGAGCACGTAGCGCCCGATGATCGCGAAGTTCGACGGCGCGGTCCCCGGCGCCGGTTTCTCGACGAGGCCACGAAGCTTGAACAGCCGGGGGTCGCCGGTGTCCGCGTCCGGGGCGGGGTCTATCACCCCGTAGCGCCCGGTGTCGTCTGGCGGCACCTCCGTCACTGCGACCACCGACCCGTGCGTGTGTTCGTACGCGTCGATGAGCTGTCCGACGCACGGCTGCCCTCCCACGACCACGTCGTCCGAGAGGATCACGGCGAACGGCTCATGCCCCACCAGCTCCTTCGCGACGAGCACCGCGTGCCCCAGGCCGAGCTGCTCCTTCTGGCGGACGTAGCTGATGGTCGCCAGGTCGCCGATGTGGCGGATCCGGCGGAGCATCTCGATGTCGCCCTTCTGCTCGAGCAGGTGCTCGAGCTCGAACGAGATATCGAAGTGGTCCTCGATCGCCCGCTTCTGGCTGCTGGTGACGATGATGACCTGCTCGATGCCGGCGGCCACCGCCTCCTCGACGGCGTACTGGATCACCGGCTTGTCGACGAGGGGGAGCATCTCCTTGGGTTGTGCCTTGGTCGCGGGCAGGAACCGCGTGCCCCAACCGGCGGCTGGGAAGACCGCTTTGCGAACGCGCATGGAACTCCAGGTGCTGTCATCAGGCGCCGAGGACCGCGGAATCGATGCGGCTCGGCGGCACCGGCCAGTATACCCAGCGCCTCAGCGGGCCGAGGGAGCGTGCGCCCCGCCCATCTCCGACGGATCGCCCTCCGGGACCCGCTCATGCCGCCCGTGGAACAGCTCGATCCCCGTGAACGGGATCCGAACGTCGGCGAACACCTCGATCGAGACCAGGAACCCGGCGAAGATGAACACGATCGCCAGGAAGTGGCCGAGCTCCCGCAGCTGCGTGTCCCCGAAGCGGCTCGCGCTGTCCGTCACTGTCGGGATGAACGCGCCGATCGCGATCAGGATCGTCGAGGGGACGCGGCTGTGCAGCCGGCCCGCGACAAGCGCCCGCGCGGCTCCCGGCAGCGACGCGACCAGGTTCACGGCGATGGCGACCGGGGCGATCAGCAGGTTGAACAGGAACTGGTCGCCCGGCTGCCCGGGGTCGATCGAATACGGGAGCACCCGGCGCTTGGGCATGAAGACGTACGTGGAGAAGACGGCGCCGAGCAGCAGCGAGAACGCGCCGGTGACGTTCATGTACGGGGTCAGCAGCCGCAGCGTGCCCGGCAGCAGGTCGAACAGCGGCTGGCCGCTCGTCGGGTCCAGCTCGTATCCGGGTGCCGGCAGCGCAGTCCCCAGCATCAGGAACAGGCTGAGCAGCGTCGCGCCCGCGACGGCCACTGCCGCCACGCTCGGCCATCGGTGGCTCTCGAAGTAGGTCAGCACGGATACCACGATCGCCAGCGCCGCCGCGCCGGCGAAGTACAGCCCCGGCGCGAGCCCCGAGTTCGGGTAGTGATACTTCGCGTCGGTCAGGAACGTGAACAGCCCCGCGAGGAAGAGGCTCACCGCGAACGCGTAGCCGAACCTGGTGCGTGCCAGGAGGTAGGCGGTGCCCAGCCCCAGCCACGCCACCGACCACACGGCCCCGGTCAGGTAGTAGGTGCGGTACAGCAGCTCGTTCCAGCCGGACGCCGCCGCGACCGCCTCGCAGCCGGCGGCGATGCCGTAGAACAGCATCCCCACGGCCCACACCAGCTGGAACGTGTGGCGCCTGGACCGGTACTGGTCGAGCAGGGCGACCGCGAACACCAGCCCGATGACCGATGTCGCTGCGGCCAGCAGTACGGACACGCTCATCTACCACTCCTCTGCGATCCGCCCGCGCGGGACGGGATGACGTGGGGATGCACCGACTTCTCCTGTGCGGCTGTGCGATGCGACTGGACCAGGACGACCAGCAGGCGGTCGAGCGCGACGGAGGCGTTCTCGTACAGCCCAGCCAGCTGGCCCGAGTCGAGGGTGCGGCGGCGCCCGACGGCGGCGAGCTCCGCCAGGAACGGGCGGCGGGCCGCGACGAAGAGGGTGACGGCATCGGTGAGGCCGACGCCCGCGCGCGCCAGCCGGACGGCGAGAGCCTGGACCAGCGCCGAGGCCTGCGCGAGCGCGGCGTCCGCGGCACTCGCGTCGCGTGCGTCGAGGTGACGCAGGAGGGCCTCGATCAGCTGGCGTCCCTCCACGCGGAACGTCTCGCGCTCGGCCGGGGGCACGACGCGCCGCGGATCGAGGGCGGGCGGCGGCATGGTCCGCACCAGTCGGTCGCCCGACGGGACGTGGCCATCGCCTGTGGCGGCGCGGCCATCGCCTGTGGCAGCGTGGCCATCGCCTGTGGCGGCGTGGCCATCCCCTGTGGCGGCGCGGGACTCCACGAGACGGCCGGAGGTCCGGACGCCTGTCGTCGCTGCGTATCGCCGACGGTAGGCCGCGGTTAACCGCTCCGAGGTCGCGCCCAGACGCGCCAGTG
>JAJYJR010000815.1 GCA_021789355.1 Chloroflexota bacterium
CGGCGAGAAGCCTTCCCGGTATCCGCTCGATCCGTCCGGATGCGGATGTGACGAGAGTGGACATGAGCGCGGGCCACGCTCGACGGCGGACTGTCAATAGGGCCTCGCAATCCTAGGAGGCCCGGGTACCGACGTGCGCGCGGTGCCCGGGGGATCCGGCGCGGCACGGCAGGGCGTGGGACAGGAGGGAACGCGGGACGCCCCTTCGCGGGCTACGCAGGGGCCCGGCGGCCACAACCCCCCTCCCGATGCAATGCGGGTGCGGTCTTGCATCACGAGTCTACGCAGACACGACTAAACGGCTAGGGACAGACGGCCCATCCGTACTCCCCCCGACAAGCGGTGGTGCCCGCACGCACCACCCGAACACACGTCCGCCGGCCCGAAGAACCCCGACGTCTGCGGTGTGCCCGCCAGGGGCGAGGGACGCATGTCGCCGCCCCGCCAGCACGTGCAGGGCGTCGGCGAGCCGCGCTCTGGTACGATGCTGCCCGAAATCGCGCGCCCGTAGCTCAGCGGATAGAGCGTCTGCCTCCGGAGCAGAAGGCCGTGGGTTCGAGTCCCGCCGGGCGCGCCAGCCTCGTTTCGCCGAACGTCCTCCGAGAAGCCGCGAACGGGTCGGCCCGGCCCCGCGTGGCCGGAGGGAATGACACGCGGACAGCCCTGCGGTAGCGTGCCGGGACCATGGTCACCCAGCCATCCGCCGATCTGCCGCCGCCACTGGGGCGAGACGCAGAGATCGCCGCCCTGGAACGCTTCCTGGCGGCTCTCGTCGATGGGCGCGGCCCGGCAGCGCTGCTCCTGCTCGGCGAGGCCGGGATCGGCAAGACGACGCTCCTCCGCCGCGGCGGGACGCTGGCCGAGGCGCACGGCTGTCGGGTGCTCCGCGCGGCACCCGCGCGGGCGGAGCAGGGGCTGGCGTACGCGGTGCTGGCCGACCTGATGCGGGACGTCGAGCCGGGCGTGCTCGACGACCTGCCTGCTCCGCAACGGCGGGCCCTGCGCGTGGCCACGCTGAAGGAGGACGCCGGCGCGGGGCAGGTGGAGCCACGCACGATCGCCGCTGCGCTTCTCTCCGTGTTCAGCCGGCTCGCCGGGACGCAGCCGCTCGTCGTCGAGGTCGACGATGCCCAGTGGGTCGACCGCGGCTCGGCCGCCGCGCTGGAGTTCGCCCTCCGTCGCCTCGAGCGGCTGCCTGCGGGCGTGCTGCTGGCCGTGCGCGGCATCGCCGACGAGCCGGCCCCGCTCGGGCTCGCGGGCGCCCTGCCGGCAGACCGGCTCACGCGGCTCGCCGTGCAGCCGCTCACGGTCGCCGCGCTGTTCCAGCTGCTCCGCGAACGGCTCGGCCACCCCTTCGCGCGGCCGGTACTCCTGCGCATCACGGAGTGGTCCGGCGGGAACCCGTTGTTCGCCCTGGAGATCGCACGGACCATCCTTGCCTCCGGCCGTCAGCTGGAGCCCGGCTCGCCACCACCCGTGAGTCGCGATGTCTCCGAGGCGCTCGGTGACCGCATCCGTTCGCTCCCGATGGAGGAACGACGCACGCTGGCGCTCGCGGCCGCCGCCTCGCGACCGACGATCGACCTCGTTCGCGCGGCCTGCCGGCGACTTCGCTGGCCGATGCGCCTGCCGGGGGAGCCCGGGCTGCTCGAAGCGAACGGGTCGGAGCTCCGGTTCGCCCATCCGCTGTTCGCCGCGGAGGCGCTCGCGGTTGCGAGCGCCGACGACCGCCGGGCGGCCCATCGCGCGCTCGCGGCGCTCGCCGGCGAACCCGAGGAACGGGCCCGCCACCTGGCCCTGGCCGCGAACGGGCCCGATGCTGCGGTGGCCGACGCCCTGGAAGCGGCGGCCGACCGGGCACGCGCCCGTGGCGCACCGGATGGTGCGGCCGAGTTCGAGGAACTCGCCTGCCGGCTGACCCCGCCCGACGCGAGCGATGTGATGCTTCGGCGCCGCCGCCAGTTCGCCGAACTGCTCGTGCGCCTGGGGGCGAACGATCGGGCGCGCGAGGAGCTGGAGGCCGTCGTGGCCGGGGGACCCCCGGGTTCGCAGCGAGCCCTGGCGCTGGCGACGCTCGCCCGGCTCGTCCGCCAGCAGAAGGGCCCCACCGAGGCGACCGGACTCTGCCGTCGCGCGCTCGAGGAGGCCGGGGACGATCGCCTGGTGCGCGCCCACGTCGAGCTTGCCTGGTCGGCTGTGGCCGCCGACGCCGCGGAGCGGCTGGCGCACGCGCAGTCTGCGCTTGCCGTGCTCGCAGCAGGGCCGCCGCAGCTCAGGGCGCGCGCTGGTGGAGATCGCGGGCGCCGAGTCGAGCCTCGGCCACCCCGCCCCCTACGCGCTGCTCGACGAGGCGGTCGAACTCGAGGAGCGTGAGCCGCCGGAGCGCCTGATGGACAGCGCCGCGCTCGAGCGGGCCCACCAACTGCTGATGGACGATGACCTCGAGCGTGCCCACGCGGAATACGAAGGCCTGCGGCGGGCCGCCGAGGTGCGAGGCGACGAGAGCTCGCTTGCGTGGGTGCTGATCGAGCTGGCCCAGATCGATCTTCGCGCGGGTCGATGGGACGAGACGGCCCGGCACGCCGCCGAGGCCTTCACGACCGCCGAACGCTGCGGCCTGGAGCGCGACCAGGCCCTTGCCGAGGTCCAGCTCGGAGCGCTGGCCGCGGCACGCGGCGATCGGCCTGCGGCGGAGCGCTCCCTGGGGTACGCAGGTCGCTATGCCGAGCGCAACGGCGAGCCGTTCGTGGCCTCCCTGGTGGCCGGCAACCTCGGTGCGCTCGCGCTCTCGGAAGGCGACCCAGGGGCCGCGGAACGCCTGTTCGCCGAGGCGGAGGACGGGCTCCTCGCCTCCAACCAACTCGATGCCGCGCTGAGCCGCTTCTACGGCGATCGCCTGGAGGCGCTGGCCGCGCTCGGCGACCTCCGGCGAGCCACGGCGCTTGCCGACGACATGGAGCGACGCGCGCAGGCCAACGGTCGTCGCCGGCCCCTCGCCTTCGTGGCCCGGGGCCGCGGGATCGTTGCCGCGGCAGACGGGGACCTCGATGCCGCCCTCGAGGCGCTCGATCG
>JAJYJR010000816.1 GCA_021789355.1 Chloroflexota bacterium
CGCCGCGCCGGTTTCCGGGTATCGATCGGGGTGATCGCCGAGGCGGAGGAGAGTGGGCCTCACGGACTCGTTTCGGAGACCCACCCGCGGGGCGATCAGTCCGGGACGACCGCAGGTCGCCGGGGACTAGTGCAAGGGAGGGGCTTCTCCTCGCGACGGTCCTCGCCCACCGCTCGCGCGTAGAGATGCCCTATTCAGCCCCCTCGCCCTGTCCGTCGAGGCCAGGCGCGCGGGACCGGAGCCGACGGCGATATGTCCCCGGCCTCGGCTCTTGTCGGGATGAGCCTTCGCGGCACCAGAGGGGGCCGATGGAGACGGCGGAATCATCGAGAACCGTTGCTGCGCAAGGGAGGTTTCACTCAGCGCTCGGCATGCCCTTCCGCCGGCTCGCACCGGAGCACGGCGCCGGGATCGCCCATCAGGCACGTCACCAGATGCGGTGACGACCGCGGGAGATCCCGGCGGGATTTCGCTGATCGGCACGACGGGCTGATCTAGCGCTCGAACCAGGTCGCCCGCTGCCGATCGGACCAGACGGAAGTGGCGAAGGTGCCCGGCTGCGCGGCGGCGAAGATCGGCGCCCAGACCTCATCGCAGGCAGGCGTGTCCGGGTCGCCCTCCAGCGCGGTCAGGCTCTCGTATTCCAGGTGGCACAGGTACGCGCGCCACGGCCGTGACCCCCACACCTGGCGGTAGGTCCGGAAGCTCCACCTGGTAGACACCCACGCGGTCACCTCATCGATACATCGGCTGCGCCGGGAGCTACGACGCCGGCGGCAGCGGGATGGAATGGACGAGGGCGAGCCTCCAGGTGCCGCCCTCGCGACTCCAGATCAGCGTCGTGGGCGCCTCGATGTCGCAGCGGGTCCCGTCGAACACGTAGCTCTGGCGCAGGATCATGGTCTCGATCTCGACGTCGCCCCAGCGGCGTACTGCGACGTCCTCGATGGTCGAGTGGATGTCTTCCATGCGTGGCAGGTTGTCGGTGATGTACGCCTCCAGCGCCGGGCGCCCGCGCAGCCAGCCGCGCGTCATCTCGTCGGCGCCCTGCGGGTCGTCGGACCACATTGCGCGCAGGGCCGCCTCGTCCTTGGCGTCGAGCGAACGGAAGAGCTCGCTCGCCCGCGTCGCCACGAAGTCCACGGTTGTCATGTGTCGACCTCCGATCATGTCTCATCCAGGGTCGGATGCCGCGGCGGAACCACCACCGCCAGCGGCTCGACGCGTCCTCCTCCGCCCCGATCCAGCCTCTGCCGGTCAGGCCACCCCGACCGACTTGTGGAAGTGGACGATGACCCAGCTCCCCTGCCGGCGCTCCAGCACCCATGTGCAGCGAGTCGGCTCCACGACCTCCTGATCGCCGGACTTGGCCCGGAAGTCCCACAGGCAGGTGGCCCACGCGACCTGCCGATCCGGGCTCAGGTGGACGCGCAGGTCGGTCTGCGTGATCCTGAAGTCGGACAGGCCCTCGAACATTTCCCGGATGAGACCCTCCAGCTCGTCCCAGCCGACGATCTGGCCGGGCATCGAGCCGTACCAGGCGAGATCGGCATCGTGGGCGACGACGCGCGCGTACGCATCCAGGTCTTCGGCCTCAACGGCCTCGACGTAGCGATGGATCGTCTCGGCTACTGCCGCCTCGACATCCGTTGCGATGGTCGCCATGCGTCAACCCCCCTGGAGATGCGGGTCGGTCTCGCCAGTGGCTCGGCGCGGTCTGGGGCGGCCTGAGCATGAACCGCGCGTCTACGCCCCCCGTGCGCACCCGCAGCATTCGCGACGCCGACTGACACGCCAGTGCCAAAGGACCTGAAGCTGCAGGTCGGCTGCCGTCCGGTTCGCCAATCACCGCGGGGAAAGGCCAGGGAAGGCGTCAGGCCCCCGAGGACCAGTATCCCGCCTTCTGGGCCGGTGGTTCGACTTCATGGCTGCGTACCGGCTCAGCGCGTCGGGCACTTTGCCTACCGGGGGTCCGGGTCCGTCCGGCGGGCCCAAGGCCAGCCGGCCCCCCGTTCCCGTTACCATTTCCGCTGTCGGCCCACCACGGCCGGCACCACAGTGCCACTATCGCCACACCAGGCGCGGGCTGCCGGCTCGTTCCACGGCATCGCAGGCCTGGCGTCGAAGGGAGGTCCGCATGACCCGGGTGATCGTCGTCAACCACGATCCGGCGCTGGCTGCCGAGCAAGCCGCCCTGCTGCGCGCCTCCGGGTACCAGGTGGAGCAATGCGGCGGGCCACTGGCAGAGCCCTGCCCGGTCCTCGGCGACCTCCCGTGCCCCCTGGTGGACCGCGCCGACGTGCTGGTGTACGACGCGTGGGCGGCCGGCGACAGCGACGGTGGGCGACAGCTCGTGGCCCACCTGCGCGAGGTGTACGCGGACCTGCCGGTGATCCTGACGGCGGTCGACGAGAGCCTCGACTGGGTCGAGACGGAAGGCCCCGGACGCGTCACCCCGCTGACCGGACGACCCACGCAGGAGGCGCTGCGGCAGGCCGTCGAGGCGGCCCTGGAGGACCAGGGCATGGCCGTCTGACGGGCTCCCGGCGCACACTGGCCGCCCGTCGGGTGGCACGGGCCACCTGTCGAGCGACGCCGCCCGCCGGAGGGAGCGCGAGCGGACCGTGCCGACATGCCGCCGCACGGCCGCCTGCGGCACGTCCGTCCGGCCCTGTCGGCACGCGGAGGCACGGCGCAGCCTGCGCGCAGGAGGTGCCGCATGTTGAGCGAGAGGATCCTGCTCGCCTATGACGGCAGCGAGCAGGCGCGCAGGGCGCTCGACTTCGCCGTCGAGCTGGCCAGGCTCAGCGGCGCGAAGTTGGGCGTCGTCAGCGTCGTTCCGGTCCACTCGGGGCGCATGGCGCTGGACCCGTGGGACGATGCGAGCGTGCACACCTCGGAGCTCCGGGAGGCACGCGACCTCATCACAGCCGCAGGCATCACGCCGACGCTGCACGAGCCGTTCGGCGACATCGCGGAGGCGATCGTTCGCACCGCGCAGGACGGCGGATACGATCACATCGTCATGGGGAGTCGCCACGTCGGGCTGTTCGACCGGCTGCTGCG
>JAJYJR010000817.1 GCA_021789355.1 Chloroflexota bacterium
GAGACGCGCCAGCGTCGGCAGCGCGCGCTGATCAATGCAGCGATGGCGGAGTGGGCGCGGAACACCGCCAACATCCCTGTCGATCGTGCGGCGACTCGGCTGCGAATCAAGCGCGAGACACTCATCGCCTGGGAGACCGGGGCGGCCCGGCCGACGATCCCCCAGCTCCGCCGCCTGGCGCGCCTCTATCGGCGACCGCTTGCAGCCTTCTATCTACCCGCCCCACCACGCCATTTCACGGTGGCCAAGGACTTCCGCCGGCTGCCCGATCAGCCGCCGATCGCCTACTCGACCGAGCTTCTCTTCGCCCTGCGGATCGCCGCCTACCGGCGCGATGTCGTGTTGGAGCTCGAACCCGAGACACCACCGGCCGGCTTCGTGGGGTCCGGTTCGACGGCCGCGGGGCCGGTCCCCCTTGCCCGGCGCGCGCGCGAACTGCTCGGGGTGTCGCTCGACGAGCAGCGTGCGTGGGACGGTGAATACCCCGCCCTCAACGGCTGGAAGAACGCCGTCGAAGGGTTGGGTGCGCTGGTGTTCCATTTCAGCGACGTCGAGGAGGCCGAGGCCCGGGGCTTCTCGATCAGCGAGCCGATCCTGCCCGTGATCGCTCTCAACGGGGGCGACACAGTGAACGGGCGTATCTTCACCCTCATCCACGAATTCGGACACCTGCTCCTCGGCGAAGGCGGGAGCTGCAACCTGGCCGACTACTCGCACCCGACTGCGCCATCCCTGCCGGTCGAGGTCTTCTGCAACGCCTTCGCGGGGTCGGTCCTGGTGCCGGCGGAGGCCCTGCTTGACGATCAGGCCGTGGCGGCTGCCACAGACGCCACCGAGTGGTCCGATGCGGAACTCGAACGCCTGGCACGTCGCTTCCGGGTGAGCCGTGAGGTCGTGCTGCGTCGGCTTCTGACGCTCAATCGAGCGAACGAGGACTTCTACCGAACGTGGCGCAGCGACCTTCTTGCTCTTCCCGCTCGGGACGAGCAGAAGTCGAAGGGGCGGCCGGGCGTCGCCGTGATGACGGTGAGGGATGTGGGCAAGCCCTTTGCCCGCCTGATCCTCGACGCCTACCGGTCGAACACGCTGACCGGAGGCGATGTTTCGGAACTGCTCGGCGTGCGCCTCAGACACCTGCCGGCGATCGAGGTGCGTCTGGCTGGGGCGGACATGCTGACCGGCGGCGAACGATGACCGACGGCCCCGTCTTCTGCCTCGATACGTCCGCCCTCATCAATCCATGGAACCGTTACTACGCACCCGACCTGACGCCTGGCTACTGGCGCGACGTGCCCCGCTTGGTGTTGGACAACCGAGCGATCCTGAGCGAGGAGGTCCGCGAGGAGCTCGAACGAGTCGAGGACGGGCTGCGGGACTGGGCGCGCACGAACATCGCAGCGTGGCAGCCATTGACGGATCCGATCCAGGAGGTCGTGGGCCACATCATGGCGAACTGGGGGCAGCTCGTTGACGTTCGGAAGGACCGCTCGCGGGCCGACCCGTTCGTGATCGCCACGGCCAAGGTTGTCGGCGCGATCGTCGTGACGGATGAGAAGCACGGCACGGCAAAGGACCCACGAATCCCATTCGTGTGCGAAAGGCTCGATGTGCCGTGCCTGGACGTTTACTCGTTCGTCCGCGAGGCTGGCATCCAACTTGCCTGAGACGGCCGCGCACGGCTGCGACGAGCCAGTGTCCCGCCGCCATCGAAGTCGCCCAGGAGCCGCGCCCGTGCGGACGCCCATCTCGGCCGGGCCGAGGTATCGACCAAGGCGAAGGCCGCCTCAGCACCAGGGCCGCAGGGACCTCTCGGGCCGCGAAGGCGGTAGGCTCCGTGCGTGGCACGAAGCACGTGGCATGCGCGCGATCTCCCGATCCTCGAGGCGGTCGCGGCGGCAGAAGAGGCCGATGCCGCGATCGACTCTGATGGGCTGGCAACGGCAACCGGCCTCACGGAGACGGCCGTTGCTCGGGGTTTGGCCGCGCTCATGGACGGGGACTACATCTCGGGCGATGACGTGAGCAGCCAGACCACGCCCTTCGCCCTGCTTGACGTTCGGCTGCGTGAACGGGGTCGGCGGGCGGTGGGCCAGTGGCCCAGCGAGGACCCCTTCGACGGGCTGATCTCGGTCCTCGAAGCGCGCCTGGCCGAAGAGACGAACACGGACCGCAAGGGGACGCTCCGCGCGCTGCTGAACGCCCTGCGGGGTGTGGGCCGGGACGTGGCCGTGGCCGTGCTCACGGACCTCGTGAAGCAGCACATGGGCGTGCCCTGAACCATGACCGCCGACCATCCCTGTTCGTCGAGCGTGGGACCCGAATCCGTCCAGGAGCCGCCGAGAGGCCGTCGAGCCATCGCCCCCGACCTGCGCTCCCGAAATGGGCCTGAACGGGCTGTCGTGGCCGCCTGACGACGCACAGGGGCATTCGGCAGCGATTCCGGCGGCTCGAATCGGGCGTCCCGCGGCTGGCGCCGAGGGGCGACCTGTGACGGACGACGTGGCGACCCCACACGTCGCCCTTCGCGCCGGCCAGCTCGTCCCGAGTGCCGTCTTGTTGTCCGCGTCCTTGACGCCGAGCCTTGGCCGATGATGCTCCAGCTCGCTCCGGTCCGACGAGGGACCGCAGCCTGGACGAGATCGGCCGCGTGGCGGATGCAATCCTGGCCGACGCTCGGCCAACAAACCAGGGTGACGCTCGGCCGAAGGAGGGACGCGATGGGCAGTGGCCAGCGCGGCAAGCCGCCCTTCCGGGTCGCCGTGTCCGTCGCAGACGAAGAGGGTGGTCTCGGGGGTTGGCGGACTCTGCCGACCCCGTACGCGACCCAGGTCCAGGCGATCAATGCCGGCAACGCCCTGTGGGTCCTGGAGGCGAACCCTGACCTGCGCGGGGTCCGGGTCGTCGGGAGCGACGGCGCCCAGGTCGGGGCCGATGTGTTCCGCAGCTGACGGACGCGGGGACTTCGCCGGAATCGCCCGATGGGGCGATTCGCTCAGGTGAAGCCGCGACCCCGCGTACGGTCGTGCGGCGGTCGGTTGCCTGACCCAACAAGTGGCCGGTG
>JAJYJR010000818.1 GCA_021789355.1 Chloroflexota bacterium
GAGCTTGCCGACCCACGGCTCGTCGTCGACGACCAGCACGAGGCGCTTCGATCGCACTCCCTCCTCCTTCCCTGGCAGGGACGCGTGTCTTGGCCGTGGCGCAATGGTAGTGCGCCGCAGAAGCCCGTTGTGACCCCGGCGACAACCATCCGGCGCGCGTCGAGCCTCCGGTGGATCCCGGGGCGACCGTCCGGCGCGCACCGCCCTGCCGGGCCCGCTACCCTGTCTCCGGGCCGGTAGCTCAGCGGTCAGAGCAGGGGGCTTTTAACCCTCGTGTCCTGGGTTCGAATCCCAGCCGGCTCACCACCGTGGTGCGCGTGTCGCCGCTGACCACTGCGACCCACACGACGCGTGCCGGCGAAGGCAAACGGGTCTCAGGCCTTCGCCCTGGGTAAGAGTCAGTTTGGTGATTCGATAGATTGCCTCTTATCCAGTGGCGGCCCTGAGTCGGGGTTCAGGATGGCGAAGCACGGACGAACACGGGGCGGTCGGGGGCCCGTGACATGGGGCGGTCCAGCGCTGTGGGTCGAGGAACACCGGCCCTTCGACAGCCCCTACTTCGGGCCGATCCCCTCCATCCACGGGATCGCGGACGCAGCGCCGAAGGGCGCCACAGGCGGACGGCGTGCGGACAGGCCGCGGCGAGGTGTGCTCACTCCGCTGTCTCGCGCCGCACACACCCTGTGGTCCGCCCTCCGACGGCCGACTGCGCCGCCGCGGTAGGCTTCCCGCCCCTGGGCGGGCCGGACGAAAGGTCCGATGCGCAGGCCGGGGCGCTCAGGGGGCGCAGTCGCCGGGTGCACCGGTGCCGGGAGCGGGCCCGATGGGCTCGGGACCCGTCCAGATATCAAGACGCCCGCAGGAGAGATCTACGCGCGCGGCGTCGCCCCGTGCGCCGCCCTCGCCGTTGGGCAGAGACCACGACCACGTATCGCCAGCGTGGACGGTCATCGAGGTGAGCAGACGCCCGCTCGGGGTGCGTGCCTCGACCACCCAGGGCAGGGGTGGGAGAGAGGCCGTGATGGGGTCCTGGTAGCCGCCGGGCGCCACGGTCTCGATGGCCGTGCCGTTGACCACGAGCGTCACCGGGAGGATCGTCCCGTTGGCGATGCTGAGGCCGGGCGACTGCGCGGCCGACGAGGCTGGAGGTCCCGCCGACCCGCAGGCCGCCCCGAGCAGCGCGGCGGCCAGCACCACCGCCTGTACCCTATGGCTGTGCTCGGTCCGGCTCACGTCCCCTGGACGTAGCGTAGGCGCTGCGGGTTCCCGGCGGCCGGCCATTGCCCACCTGCAGCCGAAGTCCGCTCTCAGTAATGCTCCCGCACGTACGCGTAGGCACGGTCATACAGGTCGCCGGTCGGCGGCAGGCCGCTCCGGCTGAGCACGAGCCGCAACTGCCGGCGCACCTCGCGGTCGCCGGGCTGGCTCTCCTGCCAGCCGGTGCCCCGGATGGGACGCGCGATGGCGTCGATCTCCTCGGCGACATGCTCGATGAGCACGGGAGTGCCGGGCGGCGCGTACTCGGCGAGGATCTGGGTCAGAGCGCCGCGGTCGGGATCGAGCACCTGGAAGCCGTCCAGGCGGTCATCGGCCTCGGCGCGCTCCGCGCCCACGATCTGGCGGGCCACGTCGAGCAGGCGCTTCAGGAACTCCACCGAGTCGCGGGCCCCGGCCAGGCGGGTGCGGCGCAGCTCCTCCAGTCGCTCTGCCAGGGTGCGCCAGACGGGATGCACGGCCGGACCGGCGAGCTTGCGGCGGAGCCGTGCCTCCAGCGTGTCGAGCACCTCGTCGACGCCGGGCGGCGTGGCACCCACGAGCGTCCCCTCGGAGAACAGGTCGAGCTGCTGGAGCGCGCCGAAGGTGTCGGCGTCGATGGCGATCGCGTCGAGGGCGCCCGCGTCCACCCGGAAGTCGGTGACGTACTCCCCGAGGAGCTCGGCGGTCTTGGTCCCCAGGCGATGCCAGAGCAGCGCGTTCGAGTCGGCGGTCGGCTGCACCGAGTCGTACACGCGCGCCAGCCAGCGGTAGTCGGCCTCCACCCGGGCCGGCAGCTCGGCCGGCCAGAGGAACTCGAAGAGGCCCTCACAGCGCAGGAACGCCTCGGCGAACCGCTCCCGGGCCTCCGCGTCGGCCAGGCATTCCTGGGCCGCCAGGAGCTGCTCGTAGCCGGCGGCCGAGCGGTCCACGCCGGCGAAGGGCCGCAGGGCCTCCTCGATCCAGCTCCCTAGGATGTCCACGAGCTCGGCCACCTCGGCCGGCAGGCGCGCCTTGCGCCCGTCGTTGCGGATGGCCACCGCACGGGCGAGTTCCGCCCCCAGACCCACGTAGTCGACCACCAGGCCGTAGAGCTTCTCCTGGCCGGTGCGCGGGTTGGTGAAGCGCCGGTTGGTGCGGCACACCGCCTGGAAGAGGGTGTGGGCGCGCAGGGGCTTGTCGAGGTACATGACCCCCTCGACCGGGGCGTCGAAGCCCGCCAGCAGCTTGGCCGTGACGATGAGGAACTTCAGGGGATCGGCCGGGTCCAGGAAGCGGTCGCGCAGGGCGATCTCGGCCGGGCGGTCGCGGTCGAAGACGCGCCACTCGGGCGGGTCGTCCTTGGCGCAGGTCATGACGACCTCGGCCTCCTCGCCCGGGCGCAGGCGGGCGCGGATCTCGTCGAGGTAGCGCACGCACAGCTCGCGGTCGAAGGCCACCACCTGGGCTTTGAGGCCCAGGGGTTCCACCCGGCGGCGGTAGTGCTCCACGATGTCGGCGCAAACCGTGGTGACCCGCGCCGGGGTCTTCAGGTACTGGTCCACGCGCGACGCGCGCCGGGCCAGGTAGCCCCGCTCGTCCTCGTCGAGCGCCTCCGCCTGCGCCAGCTCGGCGAACGCCTCGTCGAGCGCCTCGTGATCGACGTGGAAGTCGACCAGGCGCGTCTCGATGTGGATGGGCAGGGTGGCCCCGTCGGCGATGGAGCGTTCCACGCTGTAGTGGTTGAGCACGCCCTCCGGGTCGTCGGGATCCCCGAAGGTCTCCCAGGTGTTGCGGTCGGCGGTCGACACGGGGGTGCCGGTGAGG
>JAJYJR010000819.1 GCA_021789355.1 Chloroflexota bacterium
CATCCTGACGCTGGCAGCGTCAGGATGAGCGCCTGAACGAATGGTCGACGTCACCGGCACCGACACTGACCGAGGCCAGACGGGCCGGCAGGCCGACCGGCGCGGGCGGCGGGGGCGTCCCGGCAAGGGCCGCCCGGACGCCGGCGGCACTCGCGTCGCCGCGGGCGAGCGCCGTCGCACAGGCTGCCCGCCAACGTACGGGCTCGACGTCGGCGTCGGCGCCGGGCTTGCGCACGAGCGCCGGCAGGTAGTGCCAGAAGTCGGTCGTGAGCGTCCCTCTGCCGTCGCCCGCGGATGGCGGGCGACGATCGCCGTGGCCGTCCAGATCTAGACCGTCGTGGCGTACGCCCGCAACCACAGGGCGGCCCCGGCGCGACGGACCGGCACCGAGTAGCGGCTGCCATCGAAGGAGACGAGGGCCTGGGCGGACGAGCGCACCGGATGGCGGGTGCAGGGCAGGTGCGGCCGTGCCGGGAGCGGCGCGAGGAGCGGCCGCTCGGCGGCGAACGGCTCGCCGACGGTCTCGTCCCGGCCGGCGCGGCGTCGTCGCTCCTCGGCCGCGGTGGCCCGGGCGAGGAAGGCGTTGAGCTCGTCGAACGAGGCGACCTCGGGGACCGGCACCAGGTACGTCCGCCGCGCATGGCCGACGAGGCCCTCGACGAGACCCTTCTCGTGACCCTCGCCGGGGGTGCAGTGATGGGTCCGGAAGCGGTACGCGCTCTGGAGGGCGACGAAATCGGGCGATGGGTGGAACGTCCCCCGCCGCAGCGACACGAGCCGGCCGAGATGCAGGAGGCGACGCGGATCGCCCTCGACCCTCGCACCCTTGAAGAATTGGCCGGGACTTGTGGACGAGTTCTCGTTCGAGTTCCCACCGGCCAAAGGCGAGCGGCAGGATGGCGATCGAGCAGGTCGCGAGCGCTGATGCTCGCCTCATCCGCCGGCGTGAAGCCGCGCTTGACGTCTGGCGCGAAGGAACCTCGATCGGCACCCGCACGATCGGGTCATCGTGTCCAACCCGGGATCAGCCGGTAGAACGCGAACGGCCTCGGTCCCAGCGCTGATCACGAAGCCGGTCACGACGGTGTCAATGCGGCGCGGTCCGGCCTGAACGTCGTCTCTTGCGACGCCACAACCGACCAGACTCGCCACTCCCCGGGCACGCCCTTGAGGGCGTGCACGCCGCGGTCGCTGAACGCGAGCCCGCTGCCCGCGACGAGGTCGTGGACCGTGCTCGACACCAGGATGTCCCCGGCTGAGGCGAGCCCGGCGACCCGCGCGCCGATGTGCACGCCGATGCCGGCGATGCCCCCATCGGTGAGTTCGACCTCGCCGGTGTGGATGCCGGTGCGGACCGCTAGGTCAAGCGGTGCCCCCGCGTCGGAGATCGCGCGGGCGCTGCGGATCGCCCGCGCCGGACCGTCGAACATCGCGAGCAGGCCGTCGCCCGCCCAGTCGACCACCCGCCCGCGATGCCGCTCAACCTCGCGGCCGGCAACTGCCCGAAACGATGCCAGCAGGTCACGCCACCGCCGATCGCCCAGCCGCGCCGCCGTCTCGGTCGATCCGACGAGGTCCGCGAAGAGGACTGTGGCGAGGATCCGCTCTGGCTCCGCCGCCTCACGCTGGCCGGTCAGGAACTCCCTTATCTCGGCCAGGACGGTCTCGGGCTCGAACCAGGGGACGTGATCGCCCCCCGGCAGCTCCACATAGCGAGCTCCAGCAATCGCCCGAGCGAGCCAGCGGGCGTTCTCGACGTGGCACACCTGGTCGCCGGCCGTGTGGAGGATGAGCGTGGGCACGTGGATCGTGGGGGCCACCTCCCTGACATCGATGTCGAAGGCCATCCGCATGAATGCCTCGGCCTCGCCCGGGGTCCCGGAGTTGCGCTGGAGGCGCCCGAACCACGCGCGTCCCCACTCGACGTCGCCCACGCTCGGGGCGAGGAAGCGGAAACCTCGGCCCTGGCCCCACCGCTCGCGCAGGCCCGCCATGGAGGCCCCGAACTCCTCCGGCGTCGACTCACCCCACGGCCAGTCCTCATCGGTCCGCTCGCGGACCTCGGCGCCCTGCAGGATCAGCGCCCGGGTCCGCTCCGGATGGGCCGCGGCGAACAGGATGGCGAGCGGGCCGCCCTCGGACTCGCCCAGGATCGCTGCCCGCTCGCTGCCGACCGCGTCCATCACCGCGCGGATGTCGTCCATCCGCACTTCCAGCGGGGTCGCTCCCGGAACCCGTTCGGACATGCCCATGCCGCGCTTGTCGAGCACGACCAGCCGGGCGAACTCGCCGAGCCTCTCGCAGTAGCCCCGGAACGCGGGCAGGTCCCACTCGACCTCCAGGTGGTTGAACGCGCCGAGGATGTAGACAAGGTCGACCGGTCCGTCGCCGACGACGTGGTAGGCGACCGACACCTCCCCGCTGCGGGCGAACCGCACGTCGAGCATGGGCGAAGCGTGGTGAGCGGACCGAACGGTGTCAATGGGAATGTCTGCCGCGCTGTCCCGGTTCGGGTGATCGACAACGATCCTCATCGTCCGGGTTCACGACGCGCAGTCCACGAAAATGGCCAGGTCATTCCGCGCTGAAACGGCCACGTCGTTCCACGGTTTTGGCCACCCCTCGGAGCTTTCGGCCTCCTGGCCGACCGAGGTCCGGGACCGTTTCGGCCACAAGATGTAGTGGTGCGGCGTCGTGCGAGCCCTACATCTTGTGGAGTTGGCTGGCGAGGAAGGATTCGAACCTTCAATCCCCTGATCCAGAGTCAGGTGCCTTACCGTTAGGCCACTCGCCAGCGGCGCATCGCGCGCAGGGGGACATCCTAGCAGGCGGGCCGAGGTGAGCGGGGGGGCGCCGAGGTGAGCGGGGCGGGCGCCGCTCGCTCCTCGGCCGGGGCGTCAGCCGCCCCGGCGGCCCTGCGCCTGAATCCTGGCCCAGCTGTCCCTGAGGGTGAGGGTGCGGTTGAAGACCGGGCGGCCGGGGGTGGAATCCGGGTCCGGGCAGAAGTAACCCAGCCGCTCGAACTGCACCGTCTCCCCCACCGGGACCTGGA
>JAJYJR010000820.1 GCA_021789355.1 Chloroflexota bacterium
CGTCTCGCGACGGGTCGGAGTTGCGCTGGAGGAGCGCCTCCGACTTCATCACGATCCCCGGCGAGCAGAACCCGCACTGCGACGCGCCGGCGGCGACGAACGCGTCGGCCCATCGCTCGCGGTCGGACGCGGCCAGTCCCTCCTGGGTCACGACCGACCGGCCGGCGGCGCGGACCGCCTGCTGGGCGCACGACACCACGGCCCTGCCGTCCATCATCACCGTGCAGGCGCCGCACGAGCCCTCGGGCGCGCAGCCGTCCTTGACCGACGTGATGCCGAACGTTTCCCTCAGGAGTTCGAGCAGGGTCCCGTCCGGCCGCACGTCGGCGCCGACCGGCCTCCCGTTCAACGTGAAATCGACGTGCACGAGGCCGCCCCCCGGCTGCTGCTGCATCGCTGCCACGACCATCACCGCGCTCTTTCGCTGAACCACCGAAGGCGTCCAAGATGCCACATCTGGGGCGAGCTTCCCTACGGTGGTGTCGGCCGCACCTGCCCGGGGCGCCCGCTCACGGGACGAACCTCGTGCCCGTCTCACCTCGCAGCGCACGGTCGATGTGCTCGGGGCTCGTGATCAGGGCCTCCCGGCCACCCGCCTCCAGGTACCAGATGACGGCCTGGACCTTGGGTCCCATGGATCCCTTCTGGAAGTGACCCTGGGCCAGGTACTCCTTCGCCTGTGCCAGTGTGAGCGTGTCGAGCCACTGCTGGTCTGGCTTGCCGAAGTTCAGGGCCACCTTCTCGACGGCGGTGGTGATGAGGAACAGGTCGGCATGGAGGTCCTGCGCGATGCGCGATGCGGCGTAGTCCTTGTCGATCACCGCCTCCACGCCGACGAGGTGGTCGTCCTCGGTGACGACCGGTATGCCGCCGCCCCCGGAGGCGATCACCGTGAACCCGGCCGCGATGAGGGTCATGACGGCGGGAAACTCGACGATCTTCACCGGCAGGGGCGACGGCACCACGCGGCGCCAGCCTCGCCCGGCATCCTCCACGACGTTCCAGCCCTCGGCGTCCGCGTGCGTGCGAGCGGTCGCCTCGTCCATGAACGAGCCGATCGGCTTGGTGGGGTTCTGGAAGGCGGGGTCGCCCCGATCGACCAGGGTCTGGGTGATGACGGTGGCCGTCTGCTTGTCGATCCCGCGCCGCCGGAACTCGTTGCGCAGCGCCTGCTGGAACATGTACCCGATGGCGCCCTGCGTGTCGGCGCCGCAGTAGTCGAGCGGAACCGGGTGCAGCTCGCCGCGGGAAAGCTCCGAGCGGCGGAGGATGTAGCCGACCTGCGGGCCATTCCCGTGCGTCAGCAGCACGTCCCAGCCCTGCTCGATCATGCCCGCGATGTGCCGGCTCGACTCGACGGCCGCCGCGTACTGATCGGGGATCGTCTGGTGGTCCTTGTCCTTGATGAGCGAGTTGCCGCCGACGGCGACAACCGCGACCTTGCTCATGGCATTCCTCGGCAGCTGGTCTCGGACCGTTGTCCCCCCGGCATCCGGCCGGCGGCTCCATTCACCGCATGGTGAGCGCCATCACCGCCTTCTGGACGTGCAGCCGGTTCTCGGCCTCGTCGTAGACCACCGAGTGCGGCCCGTCGATCACCTCGTCGGCCACCTCGACGTTCCGGTCGGCCGGAAGCGGGTGCATGTAGATCGCGTCGGGAGAAGCGGTCGCAATGCGCCGCCCATCGGTGATCCAGTCCGTGTAGCGGGCGGAGATCGCCGCGCCCTCGGTGTCGTCGCTGGCGACCAGCAGCGGCCCCCAGCTCTTGGCGTAGACCACGTCGGAGCCGCGGATCCCGGCGTCGAAGTCGTCCATCAGCTCGAGGCTGCCGCCGGATCGCCGCGCGTTCTCGGCAGCCTGGTCGACCAGCTCGGGCACGAGCTTGAACTCCGGCGGGTGGACCAGCCGGACGTTCATCCCGAACCGGGTGGCGAGCAGCGTCAGGTCGATCGGGACGCTCATCGGCTTCTGGTAGCTGGACGCGTACGCCCAGCTCACCGTGATCGTCTTCCCGCGCGGGTCCCCGAACTTCTCGTAGATCGTGAAGAGGTCGGCGAGCACCTGGAAGGGGTGGAAGAGCTCGCACTGCATGTTGAGGACGGGCACGCGGCTGGCGGCCGCGACGTCGTTGATGTACTTGTTGCCGACCCCCCAGTCCACGTTACGGATCGCGATGCCGTCGTTGTAGCGGCCCAGGATCTCGCCGATCTCCTTGGGAGTGTCGCCGTGGGCGATCTGGGTGGTGCGGCTCTCGATGAACTGGGCGTGACCGCCGAGCTGGGCCATCCCTGCCTCGAACGACGCACGGGTGCGCGTGCTCGAGAAGAAGAACAGCATGGCCAGCACGCGCTCCCGCAGGTACGGGGTCCGGATCCCGAGGGCCTGGTCGCGTTTGAGCTGGGCCGCCACTTCGAGGGCGGTCTGGAGCTCCTCCTTCGTCCAGTCCTGGGTCCCGATGAGGTCGCGGCCTCGCAGGTTCGTCTGCATCGAACGCCTCCTCGCCTCGTCCGCGGCTACTCGGCCGCGCCGAGGATGAGCGAGAGGAGCGACATCTTGAGCACGACGCCGTTGAACGCCTCCGCCCAGTAGCGCTGGTGGCGGGTGGCGTCGACGTCGGGCAGGAGCTCGTCCATGCGCGGCAGCGAGTGGAGGATGATCGAGCTGCGCCTGGCCTTCTCCCGAAGCAGCTCGCGGGTGATGCAGTACTGGGGCGGCGTGAGCCCGACCTTGTCGCCGCGCTCCACGCGCGACGCGGTGTAGTCGGCCTGGACGACCGGTTCCATGTAGATGACGTCGGCGTCCTGGACCACGTCGCGCACGTCGCCGGCCTCGACGTAGTCCACGTTCAGCTCGTCGATCTCGGCCTTGAACTCCGGCAGGAGGGACATGTCCGGCGGCCCGACGACGATCGCCTTCGCGTCGAACTGGCTGAGCGCGTACAGGATCGAGTGCATCGTCCGCATGCGCATGTCGCCGACCAGCAGGTAGGTCAGGCCGTCGAGCGTGCCCTTCTCGAGGAGGATCGTGTAGAGGTCGGTGAGGACCT
>JAJYJR010000821.1 GCA_021789355.1 Chloroflexota bacterium
GTGCGGCACCGAACGCGACGGACTGTCCAGGCGCATGGTCGGGCACGCCGGCGTCTCGGCGGATGAATTCGTCCGCCAGGGCCCGGTAGGCCTCCGCACCCTTCGAGTCGGGGCGGTAGAGCGCGATCGGCAGCCCATAGCTCGGCGCCTCGGAGAGCCGGACGCTGCGGGGGATGATCGTGTCGTACACGGCGCCGTCGAGATGGCGCCGTGCCTCGTCGCGGACCTCGGCGGACAGGAGGGTCCGGGAGTCGAACATGGTGAGGACAACGCCCCGAACCGCCAGCGTGGGATTGAGGTGGTCGCGAACGAGGTTGATGGTCGCGACGAGCTGGCTGAGGCCCTCCAGGGCGTAGTACTCGCACTGCAGGGGGACGAGGACGGATCCGGCCGCGGTGAGTGCATTCACGGTGAGAAGCCCCAGGCTTGGCGGGCAGTCGATGAGGACGTGGTCGTAACGGGTGGCGAGCGGAGCGAGCACGCGGGCGAGGCGACGTTCGCGCTGCGGAAGCGGGGCCAGCTCGACTTCGGCGCCGGCGAGCGACAGCGAGGCGGGAATGAGGTCGAGGTGCTCGATTCCTGTCGGGACGAGCAGTTCGTCCGCGGTCGCTACGTCGCAGAGCGCGTCGTAGATAGAGCGGCTGACCGTTGACTTGTCGATGCCCAGGCCGCTGGTGGCGTTGCCCTGAGGGTCGAGGTCGACCACCAGCACGCGGTGTCCGTTGAGCGCGAGGTAGGCGCCCAGATTGACCACGGTGGTGGTCTTTCCGACCCCGCCCTTCTGGTTGGCGCACGCGACCGTGTCGCCCCGTGAGGTGTCTCGTCCGTTCGCGCCCACCGATCGAATTCTAGCCGATCGGGCCTTTGTTCGCGCTTACCGTCGCCCAGCCGCCTGCCGTAGCCGGCTGTTTCACGTGGAACAAACAGGGGGGACGCGCAGTCGGGCATACCGGGCTTCGGGGGAGCCACGGCCACGAAAGACGCGCATGCTCGCCGGGCGACCGTCCGGCGAGCCGCACCCGGAGACCCGCCCGGCAACGTGATCGCGCGGCCGTCGCGGCACCGGCCGACCGATGGTGGGGCAGCGGGGCTGCCTGTATACTCTGCCGGGCGATGACCCTGGCGCGTGCTGCGATCTCCCAGCTTCTTTCCGCGCCGTCAGGCGCGACACCCACGAGGAACGGCACGATGCAAGTCGCCCTCGCCGTGGTCGGATCGATCGTGGCTGCGTTGCTGGACACGAGCGTCGCCCCGTTCGCCATGATCGGAGGGGCCAGGCCAGACATCGTGCTGGTCACGAGCGTCGTGGTGTGTGTCTCCATCGGCAGCGAGGCCGGGTTCGTGTGGGCCTTCGCGGGGGGACTGACACTGGACCTGCTCAGCGCACCGGCTCGGCCGGTGGGCTCGAGCGTGGTGGCGCTCCTAGTCGCCACCGGCATCGCGGCCCTGGTCGCCCGGTTCGCCGGCCGGAACCGCCTGGTCACGGCGATCGCCGTCACCTTCCCCCTGACGTTCGTGTTCCAGCTAACCTTCGCGCTGCTGGTCGCGGCGGCGTTGGGCGGAGTCCCGGCCGCCAACCCGATGGGCTCAGCGCTGCCGGCCGCGATCGAGAACACCGTGCTTGCCGTTCCGCTCGCGCTGATCGCCCGGTGGATCTGGCTGCGCTGGGGCGTGTACGACCGGATCGACTGGTGACCGGATGACCCCCCTGGTCGACGAACGACCGCGGTCCGCCCGACTCCTGCCGCGCTTCGCCCTGTTCGGACTTGCGGTGGTGCTCGTCCTCTCGACGCTCACCGTGCGGCTCTTCTACCTGCAGATCTCCAGCGGTGGCTACTACCAGGGCCAGGCCGCGGCGAACATGACCGTGTTCCAGGCCATCCCCTCCAGCCGCGGGCTGATCAGCGACCGATCCGGACGCTCGCTGGTGGTCAACGTGCCCTCCTTCGCGGTGAAGATCCGGCCCGCCGACCTGCCGTACAGCCAGCGTGACGTGGTGGTCGCGCGGCTCAGCCAGATGCTCGGCATCTCGACAACCGCGATCAACGAAGCGATCGACGGCAACCCCGGCTCGCGCTTCGACCTGGTGCGGATCGCGAGCGCGGTGCCGGAGAACGTGGCCCGGCTCATCTCAGAGGAGCACATCGCCCTTCCGGGGGTCGAGGTCGTCGCCGAGGCGCGGCGCCAGTACACGTACGGGTCGCTGCTGTCGCAGATCCTGGGCTACACGGGTCCCATCGACGCGGCGCAGCTCCAGGCTCTCAAGTCCCAGGGGTACCTGCCCGACGACGTGCTTGGCCAGGCGGGGATCGAGGCCCAGTACGAGCAGCAGCTGCGGGGGACGTACGGCGTCCAGGAGGTGGAGCGCGACGCGTCCGGCCGGCAGGTCCAGGTCCTCGCCACGCCCACGCAGCCCCAGGCGGGCGACACGCTGCAGCTCTCGATCGACCTGAAGATGCAGGAGCAGGCGCAGACCGCGCTGGAGTGGGGGATCAAGGCCGCAGGGCTCAAGAAGGGGGTCGTCATCGTGATGAACCCCCAGACCGGTGAGATCCTCGCGATGGTGAGCCTGCCCACCTACGATGACAACCTCTTCGCCGGTGGCATCTCGACCGCCGACTACCAGAAGCTCATCAGCGACCCGAACCAGCCGCTGCTCGACCACGCGATCGGCGAGATCTACCCGCCCGGGTCGACCTACAAGCTGGTGACGGGGAGCGCGGTCCTGGCGGACGGGAAGCTGACGCCGACGGCCACCCTCGACACGTACCCGTACCTGACGCTGGGCAACTACCGGTTCAACGACTGGAACGGCGCGGGGTTCGGGCCCCTCACCGTCGAGGGCGGCTACGCCCAGTCATCCGACACGTTCTTCTACCAGGCGGCGGCGCTGGTGGGGATCGACCGGCTGGCCTATTGGGCCCACCAGTTCGGGTTCGGCTCGCCCACCGGCATCGACCTGCCCGGCGAGGCGGCGGGGATCGTGCCCTCCAACCAGTGGAAGATGCAGACCTTCGGCCAGACCATCTTCCCGGGCGAGACGT
>JAJYJR010000822.1 GCA_021789355.1 Chloroflexota bacterium
GATGCGGCGGAGGGCAAGCGGCGAGCGTGTGCCGGCGAGCTGGAAGACGAGGTCGTACCGGCGCCCCGAGCGCACCACGTCCTCACGCGTGTAGTCGATCGCGTCGTCGGCCCCGATCGATCGCAGGAACTCGACGTTTCGGGCGCTGCAGACGCCCGTGACCTCGGCGCCGAGGGCCTTCGCGATCTGCACAGCGAACGTCCCAACGCCGCCCGATGCCCCGATGACGAGCACCTGCTGCCCCGCCGAGAGGCGCCCGGTCTCGCGGAGCCCCTGGAGCGCCGTCACCCCGGCGGTCGGAACCGCCGCCGCCTGCTCGAAGGTGATGGTGCCGGGCTTCAGGGCGAGCCGGTCGGCGCGTGCCGTCGCGAACTCGGCGTAGCTGCCCCGGGCCCAGCCGAACACCTCGTCGCCCGGCTGCAACCCGGTGACGTCCGCACCAACTGCCTCGACGACGCCGGCCACATCGGTGCCGGGCGTCCCGTGCGTGGGCGTTCGGAGGCCATAGCCGACCAGCCGCACGAGAAACGGGCGGCCACGGATCGCGTGCCAATCGGCGGGATTGACCGACGCCGCGCGCACCCGAAGGAGCACCTGGCCATGGGCGGGCGCGGGACGGTCGATCTCCTCGACCCTCAGGACGTCGGGCGGACCGTAGCGGCGCTGGACGACCGCCTTCATGAGTCCGACGCTAGCCTGCGATCCGGGCCTGCGCCAGAGGCGAACAGCCCGACGCTGCGCCCGGCGCACCTGCGTCACCCGGTAAGCGTGGCGGTCGGGGGATCCGCGAAGATGACTGTATGGGCGACGGGTTGTGGAACGC
This sequence comes from Chloroflexota bacterium, assembly GCA_021789355.1. The sequence continues at coordinate 824 of JAJYJR010000822.1, forward strand.
GCAACCCAGCTCAGGGCCGGGGCCTCTGTGGCCGTCAGCCCGCAGGCGCGAGTCCCACGAACCGGTACGCCGCGCCAGCGCGCTCGATATGCCCGAGCTCCGGGAGGTGAAAGCCGTGGATGAGGGAGCGATGTCCCGCCGCGCGGTCGAGGAGCTGACGGCGCGTTGCCACCGTCCGGGCCCGGTCGACGTCCATGTTCGTCGTCCAGTGCGGGTGGGCGAAGTGCTCCCGGTGGAGGACCGCATCGCCCAGGGCGAGCAGCCCCGCCGCGCCCGATTCGACCTGGATGGCCACGTGGCCCGGCGTGTGGCCGGGCGCGGGAACGATCCGAACCCCGGGCGCGACGTCCATCTCGCCGTCGGTCAGCTCGAGCAGGCCGGCTTGCCGGAGGGGCGGGAGATGGAGGCGTGCGATCGACGCGAGATAGTCGTCGGCGGCAGGCGCGTGTCCGGGCTCGAGCCAGTAGCCCCACTCGACCGCCGACATGATGTGGCGGGCGTTCGGGTAGCGGGGGACGCGGACGCCGTCGCGCACCACCGTGAGCCCGCCGATGTGATCGGCATGGGCGTGCGTGATCAACACCAGCGCGATCTCGTCGGCGGTAACGCCGGCAGTGGCGAGGGACGCCTCGGTGCGTCCGATCGGCGCGCCCCATTCGGCCGCCAGCTCCTCGCCCGCCCCGGCGTCGAGCAGGATCGGGCCGTCGGCCGTCCGCACGAGAAGTGGATGGTAGGGGACGGGCAGCGAGCCGTCAGTGAGCGTGCCCCCCAGGAGCGTTGACCGCAGCGCCGGATCGACATCCGGAAACACGTCGGCGACGTTGTAGGCGGCGATCCCGTCAGCGACGATCTCGACCGCATTGGTGCCGACACGGATTGCGGGGCTCCGCGTCATGGCTGGCCTCCCCACTACAGGTTCGTCGGGCAACTCCTCGGGGCCGAGAACCGAACCGCTCATCGTCAGCCACCAAGTCTGACCTGCCATCCGCCCTCGCTACACGGGCCGGAAGACTCGTCTGTCCCGAAAACGGTGAGCCTTGCCCTGGCCCCGACGCCCGCGAGGAATGAATGATTAACGAACGTCACCCCCCAATAGAAGTGGATGTGTGAGACCGCGTCCGGCTCGGACGACGAGGACACCCTCGCGCGCGCCCCGGAGGAGGTAACGATGTCGCACCGCACGACTGGCAGCGGCTTGCTGGCCGGCCTGATGTTCCTCTCATTCGTGGGTTGTGCAGCGTGCGTCGGCTCCGCCACGCGTTCCGAGGCCGCCGGAAGCCCCGGGGGTTCGACGGCCCGCGCGGCGGCCACGATGACTCCTGCGCCCGGGTCCACCGTCCCAACCGCCGGCTCCGTCGCCACCAACCCAGCCACCAACCCACCGTCGGCTGGGACCGCCGAGCCGCCGGCCTTCCATCTCGTCCTCATGGGGGACTCGGTCTTCAATGGAGTGGGATATGCGGCGTCACAACTCATCGGGCCGAAGCTCGGCGTTGCGGTGACCGTCGCGGAGTGGATCAACCCCGATCTCGAGAAGTACGAGGTCGGCGGGGAGCGCGCTCCGGATCTGCTCGCCCGCCTGCGCACGGACGAGGCCCTGCGAGCCGACATTCGCGCCGCCGGCGCCATCTGGTTCGACGTGCCCAGCGGCCTGATGATCGACATCTGCGGACAAGCGAACGTGTCTCGGACGACCGTGGAAGCCTGCCTGCCGACGGTCACGTCACGGTACGCGAACGATGCTCACGAGATCATGAGCGAGATCGTTGCCCTGCGGCCGCCGACCCGGGCGGCGATCCGCGTCCTGACCGTCTGGCAGTTCTTGCTGCCGACCTTCCGCGCAGCCGGCACGGTGGATCTCGCCGTGCAGGGATGGCAGCAGATGCGGGCGGACGTGAAGCAGGCGGCTCGCCGGCACGGGATCGGCGTGGTCGACACGTACCTCGCGTTCAGCGGTAGCGACGGCCTTCGAGATGCGATTGGCGCCGGTGACGTCCTGTCCGACGAGGTGCACCTCACGGGGCAGGGTGTCGGCCGCCTCACCAAGTTGTTCGTCGCCTCGGGACTCGCCCCCTCGAAGGAGTGACGCTTCGGGGAGGTGCAGATGTCGCCATCGACGCTTCCGGCAGAATGGCTCCGTGGAGACCACCCATCTGTTCGCCGGACTCGCCGTCTCGGACTTCAATGTGGGATGCGACTGGTACGAGCGTCTGTTCGGC
>JAJYJR010000065.1 GCA_021789355.1 Chloroflexota bacterium
CCAGTACCAGGTCGTGACCGTCGATCGCGGCAATCGGCTCGACCTCGGTCGCGCCGTACACGACCGTCACCGAGGCGTTCGGCGCCACGGCCGCGAGCCGGACCAGCAGGGCCGGACCGACGGGCGCACCGCCGATCTGGATCGACCGCAGGAGCGGCAGGCAGCCGTCGGGTGCCCCGAGGGCCAGGATCGCCGTTGCACGTGTGCTGCGCAAGGTGGCACGACAGGCTGCCAGGATGCCAACGGCGGGTTCGATGGACAGGGTCAGTGACGCCGGGCGGCGATACGCCAGCCGATCAGGCCGCATGCGGCTCCGAGCACGAGGGCGACCGACATCGCGACGAGCGCTTCGAGGACGGCGCCCTGCCAGGGATCGGCGCCTCCTGCCGACCAGGCGGGGTTCCACAGCACGGCGGTGAGCGCGGCGTAACCGGCGACGATGGAGGCCGCCAGACCGGCACCCCCGAGGAGCCCGTCGACCGATCGGCGCCCGCGCAGGGTTCCCCGCACGGCCGCGCCGGCGCCGCCGCACAGCAGTGCCCCGAGGAGCAATTGGGGCGGCGACACGTCCATGTAGCCGGACCAGAGCCGCGTCGCGACCTGGGCCAGCAGCCCGATGAGCCAGCCGACGCCGATGAACCAGGCCAGCCGTTGGCGTCTGAGGGGTATGGCGGATCCCTGCATCCTCCGCCTCCTGCCGCGATGCTTGTTCCGGCGCGGGATGGGTGACAGGGCCGTTTCGCCCGATGCGGCCGTGAGACAGGGCCCTCGGCGTGTTGTCGAGGCCGAAAAGGCCGTTTCGCTCGACTGAAGAGCGCGGCGTCCGCCGGGACCCGCTCCCCGCGCGAAACCCGTAAGCAGCAGGCGCGCCAAATAAGCGTGCCGCCGGCATCATCGGCGTGGTCTCCCGATGCCTCGACGACCCCCTTACCTCGATCCTCGACATGGAGCGAACGAAGCTCCCGCATCGGGGCCCTGGGTTTGAAGGGGCCGGAGGGAAGGAGACCGGTCATGGTTCGCAGAGGAGGCACTGCCATCCCACTGCTCGTCACGATCACGTTGCTCGTGGGATTGGTCGCCGGATTCATGGTCGTGGCGATGCCTTCGTTGGTGGCGCTCAGCCCGGAGCAGCCGGCGGTCCAGGCGGTGCCGTACCAGGCGACCGCGGTGCAGGACGTCACGCCGGCGCTGCGGCACCACGCCGTCCTCGTCGCGCGAGAGCAAGCTGAATACGGGCGGTGGGTGCTCGCGGAGGACGTGACGCCGGCCCTGCGGGTCCGGCTCGCGCTCGCGGCGCACGAGCAGGTCGACAGGGCGGCGCAGGACGTCACGCCGGCGCTGCGAAGCCGGGGCATCGGGCCCGTGGTGCCCTAACCGGGCGACGGCGCCCGGTGACCGCGGTGATCGCCGAAACCATGGGCGGCGAGGTGGGTGCCTCGCCGCCCGATCCGATCTGCGGCCAGTCGTCAGGGCCGTCGTCAAACCGCCGGGGAGCCGCCTTCCGAGCCGCGAAGAGCGAGCGCGTCGCCCGAGTTCATGCCTTGTCGCCCGTGGAGGGTGAGATCAGAATGATCGACATGCCCAGGCGGGTGGCGAGCCCGGTCTTCGTCGGTCGCGCGGACGAACTGGACCGCGTCATCGCGGGCCTCAGGGGGGCGGTCAACCGCGAGGCCACAACGTTCCTCGTCGGGGGGGAGGCCGGGGTTGGCAAGACGCGCTTCGTGGAGGAGTCCGCGGCGCATGCCCGCGGGATGGGGTTCCGTGTGGTCGCCGGCGGGTGCATCCAGCTCGCGGAGGGCACGCTGCCGTACGCACCGATCGTGGAGGCGCTGCGGCCGCTGCCAGACGAGGTGCCGCCACCCCTGCTCGACGCGCTTCTCGCCCGCGATCGGTCCGAACTCGCCCGCCTGATGCCCCGGCTGGCCACGGCAGAGGCGGCGCCGGCGACGATTGGGCAGTTCCCGCAGGCGCGCCTGTTCGAGCTGCTCCTCGGGTTCCTCACGCGCCTGTCGGAGGAGCACCCGCTGTTCTGGATCGTGGAGGATCTTCACTGGGCGGATCGCTCGACGCTCGACCTGCTCACCGTTGCGGCTCGTGGCCTCCGCGGGAGTCGGGTCGTCCTCGTCGGCACGTTTCGCACCGACGAGCTCCATCGCCGACACCCGCTGCTGCCGGTCCTCGCCGAGCTCGAACGCAGCGCGCTGGTCGAGCGCATCGACCTGCGCTGCTTCGACCGCGCCGAGCTCGACAACCAGCTCGGGGCGATCCTCAGGGCGAAGCCGGACGGGGATCTCGTCGAACGAGTGTGGGCGCGATCCGCAGGAAATCCGTTCTACGCCGAGGAGCTCCTCGCGGCAGGTCCCGAGGACGGCCCCCTGCCGGCGACGCTGCGCGACATCCTGCTCGCCCGCCTCTCCGCGGTGAACGAGCCGACCCGCGAGCTCCTGCGCGTGGCTTCTGCAGGAGGCGTCCGGATTTCCGTGCCCGTGCTCGCGGCAGTGATGGGCGCCGTCGAGGCCGACCTGGTGCCCGCCCTGCGCGAAGCCGTGGGCCGCGACCTCCTCGTGGGCGTCGACGTTCCGGGGCTCGAGACGTTCATGTTCCGCCACGCGCTCATGCAGGAGGCCCTCGAGGCGGAGCTCATGCCGGGAGAGCGAGCGCGCCTCCACGCCGCCTACGCGGCTGCCCTCGAGTCGGTCGGCGACCCGGCCGACTCGTCGCGACCGGCGCAGCTCGCGCACCACTGGTATCGCGCGCACGACCTCCGGCAAGCGTTGAAGGCCTCCGTTGACGCTGGACTCGCCGCAGAGCGCAGCCTGGCGTTCGCGGAGGCGCAGATCCAGTTCGACCGAGCCTTGGAGCTCTGGGACCGCGTGCCGGCTGCAGACGCTGAGTCCCCGATCGATCGAATCTCGCTGCTCGAGCACGCCGCATGGGCCGCCGACCTCATCGGCGACCCCGTGCGGGCCATCGCTCACGTTCAGGCGGCGCTGGACTTCGTCGACGAGGCGGCCGACCCGGTGCGTGCAGGCATGCTCCACGAGCGGCTGGGCCACTACCGGTCCGACGCCGCCGAGAGCCAGGCCTCGATCTCGGCCTGCCGGCGGGCCCTCGAGCTCATCCCCCCGGACCCGCCGTCCGCGCTGCGCGCCCGGGCGCTGCTCGAACTCGGCCACTGCCTCTACCTGGCGGACCGGTATCCGGAGGCTGGACGGCTGTACGACGAGGCGGTGCGGGTCGCGCGGCTCGTGGAGGCGCGGGAGATTGAGGTCGAGGCACGTCTCCGGCGGGCCGATCTCCGCTGCGACCTCGGAGACTTGGAGCAGGCCGACGCGGATGCGCGCGAGGCGCGCGACGTGGCGCTGCGTCTCGGCCAGGCGGAGGCGGTGTCGCTCGCGAACTTCGTCAGGGTCCACGTCCTCTGGTTCACCGATCGGCGGGAGGAGGCCATCGCGGTATGCCGAGAGGCGTTCCGCCATGCCGAGGCCCACGGGCTGGTGCGGGCGTCCCGCGTCTCGGGGACGGTCTTCCTCGGCGGGGCTGCGTACATGCTGTACTCACTGGGCCGCTGGGACGAGGCCGCACGGCTGCTGGATCAGGCGCGGCTCCTCGGGGCCGACGCCGAGACCCAGCCGTTCATGTACCACCTGACCTCGAGCGAGCTCGCGATCGCTCGCGGACAGTTCGACGAGGCCGAACGACTGCTCGAACGCTTGCGGGGCCTGACGGAGCACGCGGGGCCGCACACCGCGGTGGGGCTCGGCCGCCGCCAGGCCGAGCTGGCGATCTGGCGGCACGACCCGTTGCGGGCGCGACAGGCGGTCGACGCCGCGCTGGGGTCGGCACCGGTCGGGCTGGCTCAAGGACCCTTCGACGAGGCTCCGACGTTGTCCACCCTTGGCGTCCGTGCGGAAGCCGACCTGGCGTCTCAGCTGCGCGCTCGGCGCGAGCTCGGCGACCTCGACGAGGCGCGCAGGCGCGCAACGGCGCTGATCGGCCTCGTCGAGGCGGCGCAGGCCGCGGCCGTGGCGAAGCATGCCACGCTGACCGCGGCATGGACGGGCGCGTGCGTCGCGCTGTGTCGCGGCGAGCTGACGCGGCTCGAGGGCCGGCCCGACCCATCCGCGTGGTCGAAGGCGGCGACCGCGTGGGAGGCGCTCCGCGCTCCGTACGAGCACGCGTACGTGCTGTACCGCGAAGCCGAGGCCCGTGCCATCGGGGGGAGCCGAGCAGAGGTCGCGCGCGGCGTTCGCGAGGCGCACGCGCTCGCGCGGTCCCTCGGCGCAAGCCTGTTGCTCGACGAGATCGTGCGGCTCGCGGCCCGGACCGGTATCGATCTGGAAACCGACGGAGAGGGCCTGCCGACCCCCGGCCCCGCCTACGGCCTGACCCCCCGGGAGCGTGAAGTCCTCGCCCTGGTCGTCGCAGGACGCACCAACCGGCAGATCGGGGAGGCGCTCTTCATCAGCGAGAAGACCGCGAGCGTCCACGTTTCGAACATCCTGGGCAAGCTCGGCGTGTCGGGCCGGACCGAGGCTGCGGCGGTGGCCGAGCGGGAGGGCCTTCTCACGGCAGGCGAGACGGGCTCGAGCGACAGGTGACATCTTGCCCGAGTGAATACCGCCGAGCTGCGCTTCCTGGCGTTCCACGTCGACTGCGGTCAGCCGCTGCCGGGCGATCCTGAGGACGACCCGGCGGGGGAGGGGGGTCAGCCGAGCCCACTCATTCGTGAGCGTCTACCCGCGGAAGACGGCCTGCGCGTGCCAGTTCGGTGCGACCCCGGTCGTCAACCCGCTCGCCGCCACGCAGGCGGCGGCCGCCCACGTGGTCGCGCAGATCCCGGGACTCCAGGGTCTCCGGGTGCCGTCGATCGCCTACCTCGACCGCCACGATCGCTTCAGTGTCGTCGTCTATCGCGACGCGATCGACCCCGCTGCGGTCTTCGGGCAGCCGGCGCATGAGGCCGACATCACGCTCGCCGCCGACAGCGGCTGACGCCCGACCGGCCTGCGCCTGCGTTCGGCGATCAGCGCCTCACGCCGCCAGCGTCTCGTCGGCCAACCTACTTCCGATAAGAGAAGTTATGTCACAACAGTAGTCCTCGGCCCGCTGTCAGGTGCCCATCGGAGAGTCACCGGGAGGGACCATGACACGGTCACCAGTCGTCCGACGGCCGGAGACCGTGCCTCCGGACACCCTGAGGCTCGGGCGCCTATGACGGACGCGGTCCTCGGGCTCTCGGCCGACGAGGTGCCCGCGCAGCCCTCCGACGTCATCCTGTGCGACACGATCCACCGCTCGAAGGGCCTCGACTGGCCGGTCGTCGTCCTCGTCGAGCTGCGGCTCGACGATCCGCGCCTCGAGCGCCTGCTGTACGTCGGCCTGAGCCGCGCCCGGCACCACGTCGTCGTGATCGCCGTGCCTGCCGTGTTCGCGCGGCTGCGCTGACGGATGCGGCCCCCGGCCACGGCTGCGGCGCTGACGCGCAGGCGGCAACGAAGACCCGGAGGGTGGCGCCTGGCGGGTCTTCGATCAGCCCATGTCGAGGACGTGCCAGTGCCCCTGCGGGCACCGGCCCATGCACACCGGCGGCTCGTCCCGATACTCCGTCGTCCAGTGGTCCCAGCAGTACGCGAGCCCGCACTCGTCGCAGTAGAGCCGGCTGAACGACTCGGCATGCTCAGCGGCCAGGTCGGCGGCCGCCCGGGCAAACCCCTCCGGGCTCAGCGGTCCGTACCCGAAGCGGTCGCCGTCATCCACGTATCCCCAGGCGCGCTCCGGGGTCCGCGCGGGATCCTCCGCACCCCGTTCGGGCGTGCGCGCCACGCCTGCCGGGTACAGCTCGCGGTACGCGACGCGTCTGCCACAGACCGCGCAGAGGACATCGAGGACGAGCGCGCCGGATGCGTCCGCTGTCACGGCTCGTTCCTCCCCTTTCCGTTTCCGCGGCTTCGGCGAGGCGACGCCGACGTGCCGGTCACCGGGGGCTGCGGCGCGCCCGCCCGACCTCGTCCCGCATGAACGCGACGTTCGCCGAGGCGAAGTACATCGCCTTGCGGGTCATCTCGGGCATCACGAGGCTGAACTCCTCGGCCTCGCGCTCCAGCCGCTGCACGACCCGCTCGAGCTCGGGGTCGTTCCCGGCGTAGCCGCGGACCCGGCGGGCCACGCCGCGCAGCGCCTCGGCCGCGCCCCGGAAGTCGCCCTTCCGGTTGCGCGCGACGGCCTCCTGGCGGGCGTGCGCGGCATACAGCTCGGCCACCGTGCGGTCGACGGCCCGGTCGCGCGGCTGGTGGTCGTTCGCCGCGTGGTCGGCGTACGCGAAGGCGAGGGTCGCGGTGGCGGAGCCGAGTGCGCCGTCGTGGTCCTGCAGCCGAAGGCCGAGCTCGACCTGCCCGCCCACCGCGCCGCGCGCGAAGTTCAGCTTGAGGACGACGTCGAGTTCCTGGCCCGACACGAGGTCACCCAGGCGCACCTGGACGTGCCCGTCGAGCGTGGTCTCGGCCCACTGCCCGCTCAGGGGCTCGACGACCATGCCCGGCGCCGGCACGACCTCGAGCACGGCGTCGCGCGCGGTCACCTCGAGCGCCTCCCCGAGCTCGGAGGCGAGGAAGTCCGGGATCTGGCGCGCCTCGGCGATGAAGTAGAAGTGGCCGCCCCCGGCGCGCGCCATCGCCTGCAGGAGCGTCTCGTCGAAGTCGGCCCCGACCCCGAACGTCGTGGTGGCCACGCTGCGGCGGCGCAGTTCCGCGGCATGCCGCTCGAGCGCCACGGGGTCCGTGATGCCGACGTTGGCCAGGCCGTCGGTGAGGAGGAGGCAGCGCCCGACGACCTCGGGTCCCAGGGCGAGGCCGACCTGCTCGCAGCCGCGCAGCCAGCCCTCGGCGAGCGCGGTCGAGCCGCGCGGCGCGATCTCGGCCAGGCGCCCGAGCGCAAGGCGCTTCGCCTCCTCGGACGCCGATGTGCTCTCGACGAGCACGTCGAGCCGGTCGTCGTACACGACGAGGCTGAAGCGGTCGCGCGGCTCGAGGCCACGGAGGGCCTGCTCGACGGCCTGGCGGGCGAGCTCGAGCTTGCCGCCCGCATCGACCCCGAGCGGTCGAGGACGAAGGCGACGGTGACGGGCGGGCGCTCCACGGCTGTCTGCTGGACGGGCGCCTCGACGTGGACGAGGGCGTAGCGGTCGGAGCGCGCGGCGGCGCGGACGAGCGAGCGGTCGGCGCGTGCGGACAGGGTCATGGCTCCCCCTCCCGGAGGATCTCCCGCGCGGCCTCAAGGAGGCGCGCGAGCTGGCGGTTGCCGAGCCGCGTGAGCGGCCGGCGGACATGGAGTTCGAGGTCGGGCGTGAGCGCGATGCGCTCCCACTGCGAGCGCTCTGGCTCGGACGACATGGACGGCGCTGGCATGGATGGGCCGGCGAGCGCGTCGCGCGCTGGCGGGCCCAGCGACGCGGCGGCAGGTGGGACCGCAGAGGTCGCCGGGCGGCCACCGGCGAGGACCGCCCGCACGTAGTCGACGGCGGACCCGGTGGTCTCGTCGGGCTCGGGCGCCGCGAGGAGCGCCTGCACGGACGCGTCGTCGAGGGCGCGCAGGCGGCTCCGGATCTCGGCCAGCGGCAGGTGCTCGCGCTGCAGCCGGCGGATGAGCCGCAGCCGCCCGAGGTGTCCCTCGTCGTACCGGGCCCCGGGTCCCTGCCCCGGCGTGCGCAGCAGCCCCTCTGCGATGTAGTAGCGGACCGTGCGCGGCGAGACGCCGGCCAGGTCGCAGAGCTCGCCGAGGGAGTAGTCGCTCACGCCCGGTATACTGCCAGTTTCACGTTGCACTGTCAAGATCGGTCTGACCTGGCGGACCGTCGTCGCCTCGCCGCTCCGCGATCCCTGGCTCGTCCCGACACAATGGCGTCGTGAGCCTGCCCTTCCCGGCCTCGATCGCCGACTTCCAGGCAGTCTTCCCCGACGATGAGGCTTGCCGAGAGTGGCTACTGACCTGCCGTTGGCCTGATGGGTTCCGTTGCCCAGCCTGCGGTCGGCGTGAGGCATGGCGGCAGTCGAGCGCTCGATTGGTCTGTCGGGGGTGTCGGCGAGAGACAAGCATCACGGCCGGCACAGCCCTGCATCGATCGCGGCTCCCATTGACGACCTGGTTCTGGTCGGCCTATCTCCTGGCAACCCAGCCTGGCATGAACGCGCGGACCCTCGGGCGCACGTTGGGTATCGCCAGCCACAGGACCCGATGGCACCTACTCGAACGGCTGCGCCGATCGATGGGCGCGCTCGACCTTCCCCCGCTTGAGGGCGTCGTTGATGCTGACGAGATGGCTCTCGGCGGATTCGCGCCCGGCAAGCGAGGCTTCGCCGGCGACAACAAGACGATCGTGCTCGTCCTGGTCCAGCGTGCTAGTCCGCGGACCCGTCTCGCGATCGTGCCAGATCGCAGAGGCGCGACGCTGATGTCCGCCATCGAGCGCCTCGTGCGTCCGGGCTCGACCGTGGTCACTGACGGACACGACGGCTATCTCGGCTTGCCAGCGGCCGGCTTCGCCTGGATCCGCATTCCGCACCCGCGCGGCGGGCTCGCCAGCGGGGCTGCGAACCGCGCAACACCCGCAGCAGATGGGGTGACGAGCCGGTTCAAGCGTTGGCTGCTGGGCACCTACAACAAGCCGCCGGCCGACCTCGCACCGTACCTCGCCGAGTTCTGCTTTCGGACTGAGTTCCGAGACAACGCCCGGGCAGCGTTCTCCGCCTTGCTCGGCCTGGCGATGACTACCCCGCCGAGCGACCGGCCATCCGTCGGGTGCGGGCGTCGGCAATGACCGTTTGCCAGAGTGCGCCCGTCTCCTCGTAGTCGCGAGAGCGCAGGAGTGTCTCGATCTTCGTCGCCACATCGCCGTCCGGATCCCGCCGGACGCGCGCGAGCACAGGACGCCAATCAGCGAGCGTCCCATGCTCGAGGAGGTCGTCGAGCGCGGCGAGTGTCAACAGTTGGCCGCGAAGATGTCGGTGGCGCATGACACCATCCTACGTCCGCACGTCGGTCCAGCCCGCTCGTCGCGTGGCGACGGCGGAGGCCATGCGTGATGCGACTCGGCGGCATTGCGCGACCACCGTCGCCCAATCGCGCCACTCCGGCACGAGACCCTTGTACTCGTCGAGTTTCACGCGATCAAGGTCGAACGGCTTGGGTGACGCGAGCTGGCGCATGACCTGTTGGCGCACCGCGCCCGGATCGCTCGGCTGGGCGTAGAGGCGGTCCAGCGAAGCGAGCGCCGCGAGCACCTCGCGATCGCCGAGCTTGGCCGCGACCGCAGCGACGTCGAGGTAGTCCCGCGTGGCGTTCCGCGTCACGACGAGCCATGCCTTGATCCGGAGGATCTCCCTCCGCGTTGGCACGCGCAGCCTGCGGCCGGAGACCTCAATCTCGACCGTCTCAAGCGGGGCGGCGCGGATCTGGTTGCGGACTGTCGTCAGGATCCCGTCGAGGCTCCCGTAGATCGCAACCGGCCGCTTCACGCGGGCTGTCTTCCAGCCGGCCGCAGCTTCGAGTTCCGCAAGCACCTCGTCGAACCGATCGATCAGGCCGACCATCACATGGTCCGCATCCGTCGACCGCCGATGCTGGGCGTCGAGCGCCGCGGCCGTCCCGCCCACGAGAGTCGTGTCCGGCAGGATTCCCTGGAGGCGCGCGGCGGCGTCGAGGAGCTGCTCCCACTCGGGAAGCTGTTGGGGCACCTCCAGACCCTCCTCTCCGCTTGACTTGCCCTCGGTCGATGCACTCGAGTTGAGATCGTCTTCCAAGTCAGCCTACTGTCTAGCCACGGACACGTTCGCGCCCTTCTGGCTCCATTGTCAGGCACCGTCAAGGTGGAGACCAGGAGGCAAGCACCCTTCCTTGATGTCGCATGGGAGGAGATCGACGCAACGCGCTACCAGACGCCCCCTTCGAGGCCTCGGACGCTTCGTGCTGTCGCTGAACAGATTCGTAACGAGTTCGGATCGTTCGCGGAACTCGTGGCGTCCGAACCTCGGCCCGGCCTCGACCCCAGATGGTTCGAGCCGTGCGCGCAGGTCGAATGCGAGGCCTTCGACCGAGCCCGCTGGGCGAAGCCGTGGCTCGTACCCGCTGTGGAAAGTGAGCGCCGCCATTGCGCGTCGACGCGCTACTGCGTGTGGGAGGGCGTCCATTCGATCCTGGTTCTCGCCGTTGGGGTCGCCTCCACGTGAGGGTCACTTCGTGGAGCGCCCATCAGCGCGGCCGCCGTGCGGGTCGGGCGGAGCGACTCATCGCCGGCCGCGGGCTGGCCGTCGCCGCGTTCTCCGGCCCCGTCCTACGGCCCGTCCGCCTGCGACTCGACGAGGAGCCGAATCCGGCCGTGGCGCCGCCAGCTATCCGCTCGCGCCGCCCGTCGCGATCCAGGAGTCGCTCGAGCACCGCGGCATGTCAGTCCGCTGAGCCGAGCGGCCCTTGTCGGGTCGGTCCATTCCGCACGATGCTGACGCCGTTCGCCGCGAGGGTGGCCATGTTCGCTGAGCTTCGACGACAGCTGCTCGGGTTCCTGATCGTCGCCTGCATCTTGGCGCTGCTTGCGCTGGTCTGGGCGCTCGTCACCGCTCCGCCGCCGCCGGGCATACTGCACCAGGTCGGCGCGCTCCTCCAGCCGTTCCAGCTCGTGTCGGCCGGGGTCCTGCCCGCGTGACTGGACAACTGCCGCGACCTCGACTGGCCTTCCGTCGTCCGGCGCAGCGTCCCCAGCCGTCCGAAAGCCACAGCTCGTAGACGCGGCGGAAATCATCGCTGACATCGGCCACAGGGTCGTCAACGTAGTCGACTCGCTCGAATCGATCGGGCCCGATCGAGCGCCGGCGCTCGAAGACCGCCATCTCGACGCACGATCCCGCTCGAGCGACGGATGTCCAGCCTGCCCCCTCAACCGCCCCCGGTTGCCGTCGTCAGTCCGAGCAGTTGCCAGGGCTCCGAGGGCAGACTCGAGAGGCGCACGCCGTTGGCGTTGCGGATGGCATTGGCCACCGCCGCGGCCCCCGGCACCGCCGGTGGCTCGGCGATCCCACGGGCTCCGTAGGGCCCGGCCGGCGAGGGAACTTCCACGAGCTGGACGGCGATCGCCGGTATCTGGTCGGCGCCGGGGAGCATGTAGTCGAGAAAGGTCGTGGCCAGCGGCTGGCCCTCGGGATCGTAGGTGAGCTGCTCGCCGAGCGCCCGCCCGAGTCCCTGGGCGACGCCCCCGTGAATCTGCGCCTCCACCTCCGGCGGGTTGAGCGCCCTGCCGACGTCCTGGATCGCGGCATACCCGGTGACCGTGACGGCGCCGGTCGAGGCGTCGACGCGGACCCGCGCCACGTGCACGGTGAACATCGGCGCCCGGACGGTCTGCGCCGACCGACCTGTGCCCTCCAGGGGCGGGTACGGGCTGTTGAAGCTGGTCGCAAGGGCAAGCTCGCCGATGCTGCGGCCCTGATCGGGGCTCCCCTTGACGCGGACCGAGCCGCCGATGATCTCGAGGTCGTCAACAGCGGCCTCCAGCTGCGCCGCCGCGACCTCCATGAGCTGCCTGCGCGCGTCTGCGGCAGCCCGCTCCACCGCCAGCCCCACGGTGTAGGTGGTCTTGCTCGCCGCCGCCGCACCGGCATGCGGTGCGAGGTCGGTATCGCCGTGCTCGACGCGCACCGATTCGGCGGGAACTCCGAGGGTATCGGCGGCGATCATCGCCAGCGTCGTGTCGGTACCGCTGATGTCGACCGATCCCACCAGCACGTTGAGCGTGCCGTCCTCTTCGACGCGACAGACAGCGGTGGCCGGCTCGAGCCCGCCGCGCCAGCCGCTGGCGGCGACGCCCAACCCCTCCCCTGCCTCGAGCGTCGCGCTGTACAGAGGGTGCTCCCGCGCGGCCTCGAGACACTCGACCAGACCGACCCGCGGACAGGTCGAGCCGTCGGGAAGAGGATCCCCCTCGCGGATGGCGTTCTGCAGCCTGAGTTCGAGGGGATCGCGGCCGAGGCGCCGTGCCAGTTCGTCCATCGCCGATTCGAGCGCGAACGCGGCCTCCGGCGCTCCCGGCGCGCGGTACGCGCCCGCGGGTGTCTTGTTCGTGGCGACGTCCCGCACCAGTGTCTCGACATCGGGGATCCGATAGACGCTGGTGAGTTGCGTGGCGCACAGATCGGCCATGCCCCCTTCACTGGCGCCGTTGTCGATGACGATGTCCGCGGCGAGCGCACGCAGGGTCCCGCCGTGGTCGGCTCCCAGTTCGATGTCGATCACGCTTGCCGGTCCCGCGCGCCCCAGGAGGAACTCCTCCGTCCGTGTGAGCTCCAGCCGCACGGGGCGGCCGACGCGCCGGGCCAGGAGCGCCACGAGCGGCTCGAGCAGACAGCCCAGCTTGCCGCCGAAGGCGCCGCCGACGGGCATCGGCACGACCCGGACGCGGCTGACCGGCACGCCGAGCTGACCGGCGAGTTCCTGCCTGGCCCAGAACGGCGCCTGGATGGGGGTCCAGACGGTGTACCGATCGTCGGTGCCGTAGGCGGCGATCACCACGTGCGGCTCGAGGAACCCCTGGTGGACACGCGGCATCGCGAAACGAAGCCGCACGACCTCGTCGCACTCTGCCAGCGTGGCACGCGCGTCGCCGCGACTCACCCGTCGCCGATAGGTGACGTTGGGCGAGGGCTCGTCCGGCTCCCTGGCGGCGGTCCCCGCGTCGGGGGCGCCAGCTTCCGCGCCGTGGGCGGCCGCCTCGGCGGATGTGCCGGCCGCAGCATCGAGGACGGCCGCGGCACCTTCCCTGATCGCCTCGAGCGGATCGACGATGGCGGGCCGACGCTCGTACGAGACGCGCACAAGCGACGCGGCGTCGGCGGCCGCGTACTCGTTCGTGGCGACGACGGCGGCGACAGGCTGCCCGGCATAGTAGACGCGGCCCTGCGCCAGCGGCTGATCCGCGCCTCCGACCGCGATGCCGGAGAAGTCGGCGCCCGTGAAGACGCCAAGCACGCCGGGGGCTGCGGCCGCGTCCGTCATGTCGATCCCCGTGATCGTCGCCGCGGACCATGGGCTGACCACCAGTCGGGCAGTGGCGAGACGGTCGATCCGCATGTCCGCAGTGAACGAGGTAGCGCCGGTCACCTTCTGGCGACCCTCGAGCCTGCGCCTGCCGACCCCGATCACGCGTCCGACGCCCCCCTCCATCTCGACGAGCATATCAGCCTGGAGCATCCCGGCCGGAGAGACGTGAGACGCGCGAGCAGTGGCGCGCATCTGAACACTGGGAGCGTCGAGCGGCTCCCTGTGCGGAACGGGAGGCGTCGAGCGATGCGGTACGGTCTGCCGGCGATCATGCTCGTCATTGCGGCGTGTGGCGCCGGCCCGACGGCTCCGGCGCCGACGCTCCACTCGGCCCCGCCTGCACCCACGGTCGCAGGTGCGCTTGCCGTCCCGACAGTGCTCGCAGCCGACATCTCGTCCGACGCCCCGACAGCGCGGGTCACGCCGCCGCCGACCGGGGCGTCGACTCCCGGGCCGACGGTGAGCCCGACGCGGTCCCAGACTGCGCTTCCCTTTCCGTCCGGCATCTGGGCCTTCGAGGCGTGGCGGAGACTCGGAATCGGCAAGGTAGCATTCGGCCCGGACGGGACGGCCTACATCGCGTACGTCGACGCGGACACGTATCTCGGCCGCGTCGCGGCACTGGATCCGCACGGCCACGTCCTGCCCGGCTGGCCCGTCGGGGCATCCGTCAGCGGGACGGAGATAGTCCCCATGCCGGACGCCTCGCTGCTGATCGGCGAGGAGCCTGAGTCCGGCGGGTACGCCCTCCACCGGGTCGGAAGGGATGGGCGGGATCGCGCCGGCTGGCCGTTCCGATTGACGGCGCCAGGAAGGGGGTGCGGGCGCCCCGTCGTGTCACCGGACGCCACCGTGTACCTGATGTGCCGGGTGGATGTGTCGGGCGGCGCGCGGCTCTACGCGATCGGCCCCGAGGGCCAGAGCAGGCCCGGCTGGCCGATCCAGACGCCGGAGGGCGACGTCCAGCTCGGCGGCGACGGCACGGTGTTCGTCGAGGAGCCCGGCGAGTACGGCGCGCCGCGCACCCTTGGCGCCTACGCTCCCGACGGACGGCGGCGGCCCGGGTGGCCGCTCACCCTGCCACCGGAGACCCTCGAGATCGTGCCGGGTCCCGCTGGCAGCCTGCTGATCTGGCGAGGAGTGCCCCGCGTGCCGCCGGAGGGAGGCCTCTGCGGCTGGTACTACAGCGCGGGCGTGATGAGCGTCCTGGGACCGGACGGGCGAACCATGCCGGGATGGCCGGTCCGCGCGGCGGAACTGTCGGCTCCGGTCGTCGGACCCGACGGCACCATCTACTACGTCACGAAGGACCAGGCCTACGCGCGCGACCTGGCCGGCAAGCTGAAGCCCGGCTGGCCGGTGCCGGTCGATGTGGGCACCGAAGCCGGCTGCATGCTCGCCCGACCCTACGTCCGTCCCGACGGAACGATCTACATCAACGGCGGCCGGGGCGTCACGGCGCTGGCCCCCGACGGCGGCACCCTGCCGGGGTGGCCGGTTCGCCGCCCAGACGTGATCGCCCCGCGCGCCTGTGCCACGGATTACACCTTCAGCCCGAGCCTCGGCTTCGGCCCGGACGGCGTGCTCTACCAGGTCGCCCTTGCCGACGACCCCGCTGGGCCCATGCTCCAGGTGAGCGCCATCGACCGCGCGGGGCGGGCGCTGCCGGGCTGGCCGCGGGATGTCCGCGTCGGCGCTCCGGGAGCCTGGGCGATCGTCGAGCCGTTCGGTGTCTCCCCCGACGGTAGACCGTACGCGGGGCTGCCCTGTGACTCGCCCGCGAGGCTGCTGGTGTTCGACCGCGCGATCGGCGGGTAGTGACGGGCAGGCAGAGAAGACGGCGCACGGTGTCGCCGACGGGCTGCTCCGTCGTGCCCTGGAACTCGTGCAAGGGCTCGCTCAACCAGCGGACGTGTCCGCGCCCCGGGGACGGGCGCGTGATCGCCCCTGCGGCCCCAACCCAGGGCTCAGGCCGCGGGGGTCACGCGCCGGACCGCCTCGCCGTGGCCGGGCCGAGTCAGCGAGGCCATCGCCCCCAC
>JAJYJR010000066.1 GCA_021789355.1 Chloroflexota bacterium
TCTCCTTCGTTCAGGTTCAGCGCGGGCTCTTCTCCCGTGGCACGGGCGTCCTCGCCCGTGGCCGCTTGGAGATCTGCCATGCCGGCGGTTCGGCTGGGCTTCCACGGGCGAGGACGCCCGTGCCACAAGAAAATGGGCGCCGGGCACCAACCTGAACGAAGCCGATACCCCTAGTGTAACCTGCCAGAAGTATCCATGCTTCTCACCGCCTGTTCAGAACCGTAGGGGCCGGGCTTGTCCCGGCCCGCCCGGCGGGGGACAAGCCCCCGCCCTACGCTCCCGATTTCGTAGATCTTGGTGGTGGACCCTTCTCGGCGACGGTCTAGCGCCAAGGCGCCCAAGCGCCTCACGCGTTCGCCGAGCGCTTCTTCGCCGGTTCCTCGACCGAGAACACCTGCGCCCGAATCCCCGGCCGGGCGGCGGCATCGACTACCACCGGTCCACTTCGCGAACGAGTCCGCGCGTGGACAGACCCCTCTTTGTCCCCCGATGCGCCGAGCTGACGGGGGGTGTCGGGAGCCTGCATGTCGCGCCACTGGATGCTCGCGGCCACCGCGCTCGGCCTCGCCCTCGGATGGTTGCCCCGGGTGGCTCGCGCGGACTGCGGCGGCGTCCCCACCAACGGCTGCTGCGATCAGAACACCCTCGAGTACTGCAAGAGCGACGGCACCGTCGCCAAGGTGAACTGCTCCTCGCTCAACGGCGACCCGCAAGCGCCGCAGAGCACCTGTCTGTGGAGCTACAACGACACCGCCTACGAGTGCGGCAACCCGAACGACCCGAGCAACTTCACCTCCGTGGATCCGGGCAACTGGCCGGTCCGCTCCGCTCAACCCAAGGCCTGCCCGACGCTCGCCGGCGCGTGCATCCCCGACTGCGCCGGCAAGGACTGCGGCGGCGACGGCTGCGGCGGGTCCTGCGGCACCTGCCAGACCGGCTACACCTGCGACGGTCCGAGCGGCACCTGCGTCAACAACGCCGACGCCGGCAACTGCCAGGCCGCGCTCGGCAACTCGGGCTGCTGCGACGGCAACGTCTACAAGGACTGCGCTGCCGACGGCTCGATCTACGCGGTCAACTGCGACGCGTCGGCGTCCAACAAGACCTGCGGCCAGTCGTCGTCCTCTTCCGGCGGAGGCGGCCTGCCCGGCGGGGGCGGCCTTCCGGGTACTGGCGGCGGCGGGTGCTACTCGGCTAGCGACTTCCCCGCGTCGCTCGCCGCCTGTCCGGCCCAGTGCCAACCGAAGTGCGACGGCACCACCTGCGACAACGGCTGCGGCGGCATCTGCCCCGGCTGCTTCGGCTGCGACCCCCACATCATGAGCTGCCCCTGCATCGGAAGCTGCGCCGGCAAGCAGTGCGGGAGCGACGGCTGCTGGGACACCTGCGGCACGTGCCCGCGCGGCCAGCTCTGCGACTCCGCCGGCCATTGCGGCTATCCGCCCTGCACGCCGCAGTGCGACGGCCGGACGTGCGGCCCGAACGGCTGCGGCGGCACCTGCGGCACCTGCCCGACCGGCGACTACTGCGGCCCCGACGGCGGCTGCCACAAGACCTGCATCCCCGACTGTACCGGCAAGATGTGCGGCGATGACGGCTGCGGCGGCACCTGCGGCACCTGCCCCGGCTCCGAGACTTGCGACGCCACCACCCACCAGTGCCTCGCCGCCGCCTGCTCCGGCGTCCCCGCGAACGGTTGCTGCGACGGCTCGATCGAAGTGGCCTGCGACGCCGGCACCGGCAAGGTGGTGGGTCGCACCTGCAACGGATCCGACCCCAGCACGGCCTGCGGCTGGTCCAAGCCGGCGGGCGGCTACACCTGCGGCGGCGACACCTCCGCGGACCCGACGGGCAAATCGCTTCGCAACTGTCCGGCGGGCCTGTGCATCCCCCAGTGCACCCAGAAGGACTGCGGCGACGACGGCTGCGGCGGCACCTGCGGCACCTGCCCCTCCGGCGAGAGCTGCGATTCGACCGGCGTGTGCCGGCCGCCGTGTACTCCCGACTGCACCGGCAAGGTCTGCGGCGACGACGGCTGCGGCGGCTCCTGCGGCACCTGCGCCTCCGGCCAGACCTGCATGCCCGACGGCCAGTGCCGCAGCGGCGACCCGTGCGGCGGCGTCCCGACGGCGGGCTGCTGCGACGGGCGGACGCTCGAGAAGTGCGCGGGCCAGGGCGTGGTGACGGTGAGCGACTGCACCAACACCGCCGAGGGCTACTGCGGCTGGGACGACAAGGCCCGGGCGTACGACTGCAACGGCGGCTACTCGGATCTCGATACCTCCAAGCCCTTCGCCTGCCCGGGGGCGCCCGCCTGCACCCCGAATTGTAGCGGCCGGAAGTGCGGCCCCGACGGCTGCGGCGGCACCTGCGGCACCTGCGATGTCGCCCACGCGGAGACGTGCGACGACAAGAGCGGCCAGTGCGTCAAGCCCTGCGACGGGGTGCCCACCTACGGCTGCTGCAAAGACGTCGGCTTCGTCGAGACCTGTCCCGGCCTCGACGCCGGACCGAACGACGCGGTCACCACCGAGTGCCCCACTGACGCCAGAACCGGGCAGTTCTACGAGAGCTGCGGGTGGAGCAACAAGGACCAGCGCTTCGAGTGCGGCGGGATGGACCAGGCGCCGGCCGACAAGATCGGCCTCTGCCCGCAGCCGACGAAGAAGTGCGACTGCAAGGACCCGCAGTTCGGCTACCCGTGGACCTGCGGCGACGACGGCTGCGGCGGAAGCTGCGGCACCTGCCCGGCGGAGCAGCAGTGCAACCCCTTCGACCACCAGTGCCAGGCCTGCGACAAGGAAATCCAGTGCGCGGGAAAGATGTGCGGCCCGGACGGCTGCGGCGGCTCCTGCGGCACCTGTCTCGGCGCCCAGGCCTGCACCCAAGACGGCCAGTGCAAGGTGGCCGCCTGCGGGGACACCACCCAGACCGGCGCCTGCGACGGCTCGACCCTCAGCTACTGCACCTACTGGGATCTGGAGAGCTTCGATTGCTCGAGCATCGGCCGCACCTGCGGGTGGGTCGGGTCGGAGCAGCGCTACGGCTGCATCCGCTCCGGCGGCGGGGCGAACACCTGCACCGCCAGCGACTGCGGCGCCGCCCCATCGAGCTCGCGCGCCTGCCAGTGCGACGCGGCGTGCGTCGACCGCGGCGACTGCTGCGGCGACTTCGAGTCGGTCTGCGCGGAGGCGCTGACCCAGAATGCCTGTGGAAACGGCACCTGCGAGCCCGAGCTCGGAGAGTCGCACGACACCTGCCCCGCCGATTGTCCGGCGCCGCCGGCGGAGAGCCAGCCGAACGATCCGCCGCCCTGGGCATCGCCCTACCACGTGGTGACGGTCGACCAGGGCGAGGCCGACCAGCACGCGACGGTCGACGCCCAGCCGGTGGACGACGTGCGTCCCGCCGGTCCGCCTTACCCGCTGAACGGCCTCGTCGCCCGGGTGCCCGAGCTGGGCGTGAACCTGGGCGACCCGCAGACCCTGGTGGAAGCGACCCACGCCAAGTACACCGGCGGGTACGTGCCGGCGGGCACCACGCTGGGCGCGCCGACGGCCACCACCGACGGCCGCCATGGCGCCGGCATCAGCTTCACCCAGAGCGACGGCACCTCGAACGAGGGCATGGTGGAGATCGTCCCGCCGGAGCTGCTGCCCGAGCAGCCGAGCTACGGCCGGCACACGCCGGGCGGGGAGACGTTGGCGTTCTGGCTCGAGGTGCCGGCGGCGTCGCTCGCGGATACCAACCCCATCGCCTCCACCGAGTCGGGCTACGACTCCTGCGACTGGACCCGGCCGAAGGACACGGTCGCCACCGTCGCCTGCGGCGGGGCGGACACCATCCAGGCAGTGCAGGCCTACTGGGGCTCGGTCGCCGACCCGCCGCCGCCGGATGGCACTTGCAGCACCTACCGCACCCTGAAGCCGACGTACGCGTGCTCCGACCCCTCGGTGCAACAGCAGCTCGAGAAGCTGTGCCATGGGCGGGACACCTGCGCCGTCGACGCGCTGAAGCTGGGGGCCGACCCGTGTGCCGACAGCTCGGGGGGCAAGCCGAAGGCGACGCTGATGATCCGGGCGCTGTGCGGCGTCCACAAGCGAGCGCCGGCGACCCTCTCGGTGGAGAGCACCCGCGACGGCCAGCACCTGCTGCTCGACGTCTCGGGCATGCCGAGCCTGGAGACGAAGAGCGTGATCCAGCCCGATACCTGGACCCACGTGGCGCTCACGTTCGCGCCGCGCGACTCGGGAGAGGGCAGGGTGGCGCTGTACGTGGACGGCGGGCTCGACGTGGCGAACGACAACTTCGAGTTCCCCTCCGGTTTCTCCTGGAACCTCGGGGCCGGCTACCTCCCCGGCGCGAACGGCCAAAGGACCGGCACCATCGGCTCCAGCTACGCGGACGGGCTGTTCCAGGACCCGCGCAACGTGGCCGGCGTGGGCGAGGTCGACGACATCTTCCTCTACGACCGTCCGCTCACGCTGGACGAGATCGACTCGGTCCGCGACGCGGCGAAGAAGAGCGTGGTCCGGGTGTGGCCGCAGATCGACGCCACGCGGGTGGTCGAGCGGGGCCTGTGGACGACGGGCGGCACGCCGAAGCTGGCGCGGCTCGAGGCGCCGCTGCTCATCGATCCGTTCTCGCCGAAGGGCTCGACCAACCGGCTGGCGGCGGACTTCAGCGGCCTCGGCTTCCCGGCTGGGACGACGTTCTCCGCCTCCGACACCGACGCCGATCTCTCGAAGATGAACGACTTCACCCTCGCCGGCTGGGTCCGCATCCAGAGCCCGGCGGAGGGCGAGAGCATCGTCACGTTGAAGCAGGGCACATCGACCGAGCTCGAGCTCGAGGTCTTAGGCTGCTCTGGCTCGGGCCTCACCGCGACCCGCGGCACTTCGACCGCCCCGGTGACGGGCTGCGCCCACGACTTCGCCCCCGGCGAGTGGGCGTTCGTCTCGTACACGCAGCAGGGGTCGACCCAGACCGCGGCGATCGACGGGTACCCGACGGCGACCACCGCCGGCTCGACGCCGCTGTTCGGCGGGGCGGCCACCGACCCGCGCACCTTCACCGTCGGCGAGGGCGTCGACCTCGGCTGGATGGCGCTGTTCGACCGGGCGCTCACCCCCGGTGAGCTGAACGCGGCGCGGGTCACCGGCCCGACGGTGTGGCTCGACGGCGGCGCCTACACCCCGAGCGGCGCGAGCCCGATGCAGCCGCGCGACCTCTCCGACTTCCACGACGATCCGAACGGCAAGCCGGGGGGCGGGCCGCAGCTCTGGGGAGCCGGCGGCAAGCCCGTCCAGCCCGCGGACGGCTCCACGTCCCTGGAAAAGGCAACGGCCTACGTCAGCGTCCCCGGCGGCGGGCGGCTCGATCCCTCGCGGCCGTTCACCTTCGTCGGCAACCTGAACCTGAGCTTCCACCAGATGCGCCAGGGCCAGTCGGGGCAAGTCGTGAGCTGGCCCTTGATCGAAGCGGGCGACTCGAGCCGCGAGTTGGTCTCGGCGACTCTGGTTTGCCGCGCGGAATGCGACGACTCGAGCAATCCTCCCGGGGGTTCTCAGTGCTCGAACCCGGTCCCGGTCTGCCACGTCGAGCTGGTGACGACGAGCGGCGGACAGGCGACGAGCTGGCGCACCGAGGACCAGAAGGTGATTGCCGACTCGACGACCCTGACGGTCGGCATCGCCGTCGACCCGGCAGCGGCGCCCGTGGTCGCGCTCTACTTCGACAACGCGGACGTCCACCCCGACGACCAGGTGCCGGCGGTGACGAACGTCGGAAGCCCGGGCGCCCTCGGGTCGCTCGCGAACGTGCCTTCGTCGCTCGAGGGCGCGCAGTTCTTCCTTCCCGGCATCCTCGCCGGCCGGTCGAGCTTCGGTCAGAGCGTCGGTTACAGCGACCTGCGTTTGTACGACCGGGCGCTGAATCCGGTGGACCTGGTCGTGGCGGTCCGGCGCGACTGCCAGCCCCTGGGCTGCGCGATGTCCGGCCGGCAGTGTGTGCGAAGCGACTGGAACACCGGGCTCACCCGGACGAGCTGCGGCGCCTGCACCTCGGCGACCAGCACCGAGCTGGGCGGCGAGTGCGTCGAGAAGAGCGCGTTCGGAGCTGCCTGCGCGGGGCCCTCCGACTGCGGGAGCGGTCTGTGCACGAACGGGGCGTGCGCGGAGAAGACCGACGACGCCACCTGCGAGGCGAGCTGCCAGAACCTCGGGCGCACCTGCGTCGCCGCCGCGAACGACGGCGGCTGGCAATGCTCGAGCGACTGCCGGAAATTCTACGCGAACTGGACCGGCTCGACCTGCGCCTGGTTCCCGACGATCGCGGACGGCGAGTATTGCGGGCCTACCTGGCAGCAGCAGGTGGGCCCGGACGGGAACATCCAGAGCGTTCAGGTTCCGCAGGGCGACCTCGCCTGCCAGTCGGGGTCGTGCGACACGGTGACCGTGCCGGCCTACGAGGTCGACTCGAACGCCACCTACCAGGTCTACTCGATCGATCAACGCAAGCGGCTCGAGTGCAGCTCGGACGACGGCTGCGCGGTGGCCAAGGACAAGACCAGCACCAGCGAGGCCGATTGCGCCTCGAGCGATTCGCACGTCTGCGACGCGAGGCACATGAACCCGGTGGCCCACCTCACGACCGTCCCCGGCGCCGGCACGTACACGAGCTACACCTGCGAAGGCTGCTCCAAGGAGGAGTTCGGCGGCATCCCCGTCTACAAGCAGGGCTGGACGATGATGTCGCCGCAGGCCTGCCAGCTCGTCTATGCCAACTACTTCTCGCTACTGAGCCAGGGGAAGGTGAGCGCGGACATCATCCACCAGGAGCCGAGCCTGAAGGTGCTCCGGCAGCTCGTGCTGCTCGACGACCACCCGGACCGGCCGATCACGCCCCGCCAGTTCTCCGAGCTCCAACAGGACGGCATCGGACCCGTGCTGCTCGGATGGGAGCGCCTGACGATCCAGCAGCAGGTGCAGTACTGGGGCGGCACCCCTCCCGTGGGCATCGTCGACCGGGATCAATGGCGCCTGGAGATCGGTGACTGCAACAAGCAGTGGTTCTGGCGCTACACCGATCCGAACATTTCGACACTGGCACTGCCCGAGCTCCAGAGCGCGTTCGCCAACCCCGAGCTGAACTCGCCCATCTGCGTGCCCAACAAGTTCCCCGACGGGACGCCCTGCCCGACGCCGGGCGTGACGCCGGTGCCCGACCGGGCGCACGCGGGCAACACCTGCGAGAGCGGCTTCTGCGCCGCCGACACCCAGGTCTGCGAGGAGGGCTACGGCGAGTTCGAGGACGACGAGGGCGGCGACCAGAACAACAGCCAGGGCGGCGGCGGCGGCAACGACCTGGGGCCCATCCAGCTCATCCAGCAGAACCAGACCGTGATGGACGCGAAGAAGAACGCCAACCAGTCCGGCTCCGACAAGCGCGCCTATTCGATGGGCTCGGACAACGTCTACGCGGTCAGCATCTTCGGGATGCCGCAACTGGACGTCTTGGACCTCCACACCGCGCTGGCGGCGGACATGGGCCAGGGCGACGCGACCTTCACGCAGAAGGTGCAGATATTCGGGCTGGACATCCCGCCCGACCCGCCGAAGGCGTCGAGCTGCGGCGCGGTGGAGTGGAACAACGGCCAGTACACCAAGCCGAGCTGCAACCCGCAGCGCAACTCGAAGGGGCTCATCGACGCCGGCACGACGGCGACCATCACGATGAGCATCCCGATGCCGGGGCAGGAGTGCGAGACGGTCGAGGGCGCGCCCAAGGGCGCCGCCAAGAAAGGGCCGTTGTGCTGGGAGAAGACCACCTTCGTCGGGCCGGTGCCGTTCACGGTGAAGGCGTCGGTGGAGCTGGCGGCCAAGCTCGAGTTCGGCGCCACGATCGACAGCTCGACGATGGAGCCGGCGCTGAAGGTGGCGCCCGGGGTCGAGGTCGGCCTCGACGTGCGCGGCGGCGTCGGCGGCGAGGTCCTGGGCGTCGGCATGTTCGCCGGCATCCACGCGGCGATCACCATCGTGTCCATCGCGTTCCCGATCACCTGGACGCTCTCTCTGGCGTCCATCAGCGACTCGAACGGCAATGTCATCCCGGACCTCTACCGGCTGAGCTACCAACGCGGGGTCGATCTCGAGCTCACCTACTTGAAGCTCGAGCTCAGCCTGTTCTTTGAAGTCGAGTTTGGCTTCTTCTCGAAATCGTGGGACTTCGACTTATTCGGGTTCGACGGCATACACCTGGTGCAGAACCTCAGTTCCGACAACCTGTGGCAGAAGAAGATCGACTTCCAATGGGTCCCGGAGGCAATCCAATGAGCCGCAACTGGAAGCGGTGGACCGCCGTCGCGGCCGCGGGGGTGGCGCTGGCCGTCGCTGGCGTGCTGGTCGTCCGCGCGCACGAGGACAAGGCGGAGGGCGCGTCGGCCACGGCGTCGGCGAGCGCTGGAGGATCGTCGCTCGGTCCGCCGGTCGCGCCAGTGCGACTGCCGGGTGGCGCCTACGCCCTCCACTACGCCTTTCGCATGACCTCGCCGATTCTCATGAAGGGCCAGCCGGGGACCATCGCCGTCGGCCTCGACGGGAACCTCGAGGTGGCGACGAGCGTCCAGGATCCGAGCCAGACCGTGTTCGCCGAGCGGCTGGTGGACGGCAAGCTCGATCTGAACGACACCGCCCGCGCGGTAGGTGGGCTCGGCGCCAGCGATACCGAAAAGCTCCTCGCTCTGCCCTTCGGCGTGGTGGAGGACTCGAGCGGCCACGTCACCGACACCCGATTCGATCGCGCGACGAGCTACGGCGCGCGCAGCCTCCTGAGCTCGGTGGCGTTCGCGATGCAGTACGTGCCGGACACCAAGACCTCGGCCGAGTGGGATGCCGACGAGACGGACGCGAACGGCCCCTACCACGCGCACTACGCCTCGACCAGCGATGGCCTCGTCCACAAGACCTGGCGGCTCGGCGGCGCGGACGCGAGCCAGCCGCCGGCGCTGGGCGAGATGCGGGGGACGGCGACGGTCGACTACCGGCTGTCCGACGGCGCGGTCGAGAGCCTGAGCTATCACCAGCACGGCGAGGCGGCGGTGCTCTCGGCGGCGCCGGACCAGCGGGCGACCTTCGACACGGTGATCACCCTCTCGAGACAGGGAAACGGCGATGTGGCTTGGGCGCGCGGGCTCGACGTGGCAGAGCTTCCGAGCTTCGCGGACCTCCTGCCGACCGATCGCAACGTGCCCGACGCGCCGAAGCGGTCGCTGTCCGCCATCCTCGCCGACGTCGCCAAGGAGCCGGCGAAGACCCACGTCGCCCAGCACGACGCCCTGCGCGACGAGCTGACCGGCGCCGTCGCCCACGACGAGGCCGCGCTGGCGGAGGTCGACAAGCTTCTGCGGAGCGGGAAGAGCTCGCGGCACGCCGAGCGGACGCTCATCGAGGCGTTGGTCGGCGCGCGTACCCCGGCGGCGGAGCACGACCTCTCGAAGCTGCTCTCGGACCACTCGGTCGAGCGGCGGTTGCAGCTCAGGCTGCTCCAGGCGACGGCACAGAACACGAACCCGGACCCCGAGCTGATCGCCGCTCTGGAGACGCTGGCCCTTCACAATCGTGATCGGACCTACGCCTCCCAGGTGGCGATGACGCTGGGGGCCGAGGCGATGGAGCTGTCGCGGCACGATCCCAGGGCGGCGGCCAAGGTGACGTTGATGCTCGTGACCAAGGCGAGCGCGATGGTCTCGTCGAGCACGGGCTCGGGCGGATCGTCGGGGACGCCCGGGACGATCCACGCGGTGCCGGCGGGGATCCGCATCGCCTGGCTGAAGGCTCTCGGAAACATCGGCGACGCCTCGGCGCTGCCGGCGATCCTGACCGGGCTGAAGGATCCGAACGAGCTGGTGCGCGCGGCCGCGGCCGACGCCCTGCGCTTCGAGGACCCGCTGAGCGTGCGCGGGCGGATGGAGCAGATGATGGCGACCGACGACTCCATCCACGTCCGGCGGGCGCTGGTGGCGGCGGCGCGGATCATGGGTCCGCAGGCGATGCTGGACTTCGTGCAGAAGGCGTTGTTCTCGGACAAGAGCGCGTGGGTCCGGCTGGGTGCGGCCTACACCGTCGCCTCCTGGTCGATGTCGGCGCCGGGCCTGCGCTCGGTCTTGGCCGAGGCCCTCAAGCGGGAGAAGTCGCCGCAGGTGGAGGAGTCGCTGCGCCAGTACCTCCAGCCGAACCGCCTCCAGCCGCCATGGCAGCACCAGTTCATCGACGGCTCGCAGCCGGTCCCTGGCGCCCCGGCGGGCGGAGCCCAGCCATGACCCGGTTGATGGCGGTCGCCCTCGCGGGGTGCATGGTCCTCGCGAGCGGCTGCGCGAAGAATCTCGTCTGCGGTCCCGGCACGACGCTCGAAGGCAAGCTCTGCGTGCCCGAGAAGGCCGACGGCGGCGCGGGCGACGGCGGCACGGTGACCGACGCGGGCTCGGCCGACGGCGGAAGCTGCAAGCCGAGCTGTTTCGAGCGCGAGTGCGGCGACGACGGCTGCGGCGGAAGCTGCGGCGCCTGCGCCGACCCCGCCAAGCCCACCTGCGACAAGGCCATCGGCCGCTGCGAGGCCCAGTGCGTGCCCGACTGCTCGGGCAAGACGTGCGGCGACGACGGCTGCGGCGGCTCGTGCGGCACCTGCCAGAGCGGCTCGGTCTGCGAGGCGTGGGGCAAGTGCGTTCCCCAAGCCTGGACCTGCGACCCCCACTGGTACGCGGCCGGCGACACCTGCGACTGCGGCTGCGGCGCCCCGGACCCCGACTGCCAGGACCCGAGCGCGCCGGTGTCCGGCTGCACGAGCACCGAGAAGTGCGCCTCCGACGGCACCTGTCAGCCGAAGGTGCCGGCGGCCTGGACCTGCGCCCCGACCTCCTACGACGCCCGCGACAAGTGCGATTGCAACTGCGGCGCCCCCGACCCCGACTGCGCCTTCTCGAGCCTTCCGGTGGTGGGATGCCCGGGCGCGTCGCCGACCTGCAACGCCGATGGCACCTGCGCCCAGTGCGTCCCCGACTGCACCGGCAAGGTCTGCGGCCCCGACGGCTGCGGCGGCACCTGCGGCACCTGCACCGACACCGCACTCTCCGCCTGCGTCGGCGGAGCGTGCGTCTCGCCATGCAACCCCAAGCCACTGATCTGCGAAACCGACGATTGCGGAGACGACGGCTGCGGGGGCTCGTGCGGCACGTGCCAGACCGGATGGAGCTGCCAGGCTGGCAACTGCGTGAAGGACCCGGCGCCGGACGACCCGCAGTCGTGCGTCGGCCATTGCGGGAGCGACGCTCCGGCGGGCTGCGGCTGCTCGCCGGGGTGCAAGGCCGATGGCACATGCTGCTCCGACTACCAGACCGCCTGCGCCTGCCGACCGGACTGCACCGGCAAGCAATGCGGACCCGACGGCTGCGGCGGCACCTGCGGCACCTGCTCGGGCTCGACGCCGTACTGCGACGCGGACCAGCAGTGCCTCGCGCAGTGCCAGCCGAAGTGCGACGGCGCCCAATGTGGAGACGACGGGTGCGGGGGGAGCTGCGGCACCTGCGCGGCGGGCTCGAGCTGCTCCTGGAACCGGCAGTGCGTCCCCGACACCTGGCGCTGCGACCCCGGCACCTATGGCGCCAAGGACGGCTGCGACTGCGGCTGCGGCGCGCCGGATCCCGACTGCGGCGTCAGCGGCACCTACACCATCGGCTGTCCCTCCTCGACGACCGCCTGCACTTCCCAGGGGTTGTGCGACGTCCAGTTCTGCTCCTCGAACACCGCCTGCGCGCCCAAGTGGTGTACGGGCGTCTACTGGGCCGGGAACGGCAAGGACGAGGGAGTCTGCGCCGATCCGGTCTCCGACGCCAAGGCGACCGGCCAGCCGTGCAGTTGGAATGGCGAGTGCGCCTCGGGGGTGTGCGCCGGCGACCAGTGCCGCATCTACTGCGAGAAGGACTCGGACTGCCCGGGTTCGGAGAAGTGCCTGGGGGTGCCGATGCGCGACACCCCCACCGGACCGATCACCGGGTTCGTCGCGGTCTGCGATCTCTTGAGCGGCAGCGGGACCCCGTGCAGCTCGCAGGTGGGCTGCCCGGGAGAGGTCTGCGTCGCCTACCCCGATCCGACCGACCTCGAGCCGTTGTACCTCTGCGACAGCGGGACCACCGCCAACCTCGGGACCGACTGCTCGCTCTTGACGTGCCCGGCCGGGCAGACGTGCGTGGATACCAGCAAGGGGCCCGAGTGCACCATCGACTGTCCGGGCGGGGCCGCCGACTGTCCGGCCGGCTTCCACTGCGGCTCCACGACCTTCCACAACAACGGGACGCCCGAGACCTCGGACGACCCCACGGTGGCGGTATGTCTGCCCAACTGATCGCGCGGGGCGCGCTCGCGCTCGCGATGCTCCTCGCCGTGGACGGCTGCGCCCCGGGAATCCTCTGCGGGAAGGGCACGCACGAGTCGAACGGAGCGTGCGTGCTCGATTCCAGCCCGCCGCCGGCGGCCCCGACGTGCAAACCCGCCTGCTCGGCGGGCGAGCACTGCGCCAACGGGAGCTGCGTCGAGGACAGCGCGCCTTCGACCTGGCGCTGTGCCCAGGACCGCTACGGCGACGGAAAGATCTGCGACTGCGGGTGCGGCGCTCCGGACCCGGACTGCGCGAACAAGTCGTTGCCGGTGCCCAACTGCCCGAGCGGTGCCTGCGGTGCCGACGGCACCTGCGCC
This sequence comes from Chloroflexota bacterium, assembly GCA_021789355.1. The sequence goes on from JAJYJR010000066.1 coordinate 12,747, forward strand.
GCTTGCGTCCCCCAGTGCGACGGCAAGGAGTGCGGGGCGGACGGCTGCGGCGGGGTCTGCGGAGTGTGTACCGACCCGAGCAAGCTCGATTGCGTCGCCGGCAGGTGCGCCGCCTGCGTGCCCGATTGCCAGGGCCGCGCGTGCGGACCGGATGGCTGCGGCGGCTCCTGCGGGAGCTGCGCGGCGGGGCAGCAGTGTACGTTCGGCGCCTGCGCGTATCCGGCGAGCGGCGCCTCGTGCCTGGGCTTGTGCGGCCAGGTCACGCCGAGCGGGTGCTCTTGCGCCGCCGGCTGCCAAGACCTCGGCGACTGCTGCGCGGACGTCGCGGTGTGCGGGTGCATCCCCGACTGCAACGGGAAGGAGTGCGGGCCGGACGGCTGCGGCGGCATCTGCGGCGGGTGCCAGGCGGGCCAATACTGCAACGCCGGGACCTGCGCGGCCGACCAGTGCAATCCCGACCCCTGCTCCGGCCACGGGACCTGCAACCAGGCCGACGGCTCCTGCTCCTGCGAGCCCGGGTACGACGGCGTTCACTGCGACGCCTGCGCCGCCGGGCACGGCGCCTATCCAGACTGCAACCCCTGAGGATCGCAGGGCCGCCCAGGACGACTGCCCGGCCGCCGGAGAGCGTCGCCAGAATAGACCTGCTTCCGACGGCTGCGCGGGACGGGCAGCCGGCCGCGGGCTGCCTTCGTCCGTGCGCTCGAAATATCCCGCTGGCCTGCACACGTGTGGACGCCCGCGCCACGAGATTCCGATGCGGCGCACACGCATGCGGCCGAGGCAAGTGTGTCAACCGGATAGGCATGGTTCGATGTAGGTCCGCGTGGGCGCAGGAAGGTTTCTTCGGCTTGCAGACGGTCGCGAAAGGCGTGATCGCCGACCGTGTGTAAGATACAGACGGTCGCGAAAGGCGTGATCGCCGACCGTGTGTAAGATACAGACGGTCGCGAAGGGCGTGATCGGCGACCGTGTGTAAGATACAGACGGTCGCGAAAGGCGTGATCGGCGACCGTGTGTAAGATACAGACGGTCGCGAAAGGCGTGATCGGCGACCGTGTGTAAGATGCAGATGGTCGCGAAAGGCATGATCGGCGACCGTCGGCGTCACCGGGCGCCCCGAGCCCGGCTACGAGCGGTTGAACGGTCCGCGAATTGTCGTCCCTGCCTTTGCGACCTGCGCGCCTCCGCTGCCTCCATCGCTGGAATACCAGCCGGACCCGTGGACTTGGAGGCGACGACCGCAGCTGGCGAATCCGGGGAAGAACTGGATGGTCAGGCTGCCGCGCTTCTACGACTGGCCCGGGCACGGGTTCGCGGTGCACGATCGTCAGACAGACACAACTTTCGGGCCGAATCTGGAGCTTCCCGGGCTCGCCTGGGGCGCGTCGACGGCGACGCTCTTGCCGCACAACCAAGTGCTGTTCGAGCTCGCGAGCGATCCGCCCGAGGTCGTGCTGATGGACATCCCCTCGCGGCGCCTGGGTGTCGTGGCGGTAGGAAGTAGCCCTGTCGCTACCCTCGCGGGCGAAATTCCGTGCCCGCAAACCGATACGCCGTCGTGGGAGTTGCGAGGGGACGAGTAGCCCTACGCCGCCTGGGTGCTCGCGGCCTGCTTCACCGCCTCGATCTCGATGCCGATCTCCACCCGGTCGCCGATGAGCACGCCGCCGGCCTCGAGCGCCGCGTTGTAGACGAGCCCGAAATCCCGCCGGTCCACGCCGCCCTTCGCCGAGAAGCCCACCCGCTCGTCACCCCAGGGGCTCTTGGCGAAACCGTTCAGCTCCACCTCCAGCGCGACCTCCTTCGTCACCCCGTGCACGCTCAGGTTTCCCACCAGGCGGTAGCCCTCCCCGGCCTTCTCCATCCGCGTGCTCTCGAAAACCAGTTGCGGGAACTTCTGAACGTCGAAGAAATCCGCCGAGCGAAGATGCTCGTCGCGCTTCTGCTCCCGGGTGTTCACGCTCGCCGCGTCGATGCTCACCCGAACCCGCGACTGCGTCAGATCCGACTCGTCGAGCTCCAGCTCCCCCTCCCACTTGTCGAACGTGCCCCGCACCTTCGACACCACCATGTGCCGGACCTGGAACGAGATTCCCGAGTGCGAAAGATCGAACGTGTACTTCGCCATCCTTTTTCTCCAGTCTGCCGTCCGCGGCAGCGCGGGAGGGCGATAGCGAGGTCCCGCGCCAGGCGCAACTTCGACCGGCTGCCAACATTCGTCGCGGCCGGCGGCTTGTCGATTCTCAAAACCTTTCCCCCCGTACTTCCAAAACTTTCCCCCCCTGCGTGACGCGGACGTGATGATCGTCAGTTGGCTCCCTTTTGTCCAGCGGCGAGTCTGGGTTTGAGCCTGGGGCGG
>JAJYJR010000823.1 GCA_021789355.1 Chloroflexota bacterium
TGGACCTATCGGATGCCGCGTCGGCTCGCGTAACTTCCGCGTCGACCATGGAGCAGTCTCAGCTGCGGGACACCCGGCGCGCATCGTCCGCTGACCGGACGCTGGCCGTCCTCGACCTGCTGGCAGATCGGGGTCGGCCCATGCGCCCGATGACCATGGCGCGCGAGTGCGGCATCCCCCGATCCACGATCTACCGGCTGCTGGGCCTGATGCGTTCGCGCGGTTATGTCTCCCGCGACGGCGGCGACCACGCCTGGACCCTCGGTCCGCGCGTGCTCGAGATCGCCGGCAGTGCCCCCACGGTCGATCAGGCGCTCCGGGTGCTCGAGGCCTTCGAGAGCACGTCGCCCCACCTCTCCGTCCGCGACATCGCCGTCCGCTGCGGCCTGGATACTCAGCTCGTCGGTCGGCTCGCCGAGGCGATGCTCGCCAACGGGCTGCTCATGGCCGAGGAGGCCGGTCAGCTGTCGCTCGGGCCCCGCGTTGTCGCCCTCGCCGCCAGGGCAGCCCCGATCGAGCACCTCGTTCGCACGGCGCGGCCGCACCTCGAACGACTGCGAGACCGCACCGGTGAGACCGCCAATCTCCTGGTGCGCGACGGCGGGAGCGCGGTCTACCTCGACCAGGCCGAAAGCCCCCGGACCCTTCGGGTGTCGGGGTGGCTGGGACGCCGGATCCCCCTTGCCTCGAGCGCCAGCGGCGCCGCCCTGACGGGCAGCGGAGTGCACGTCGTATCGGGAGCCGTCGAGCCCGGCGTGATCGCGGTGGCCTGCCGGATCACCGGTCCCCGGTCGGTCGACGCTGCGGTGAGCGTGACCGCTCCCACGATCCGCCTGCGCGCGCTTCGCCTGGAGCGTGCGAAGGCGGAGGTGGCCGCCACAGCCGCGATCATCGGCGAAGCGCTGACCGCGTCGGCGACACACGACCCGGGCCCGGAACCACGGCCGCATCGCAATGCGGGGAGGCCGCAACCACCGGGAGCGGATGCGACCCGGGCGCACGGTGCCTCAGCGAGGCGAATGCCCGCTGCAGGCGGCGATCGGGACAAGAAGGCGAGGTGACGCTGCCGAACAGCAACACCCGCCGACAATCGGCAACGGAGGCGTGACAAGGAGGCAGGAGGCAACCGATGGTATTGCGTTCAAGCAGAGGAGCCGTGGCCCTGGCGACCGGGCTCCTCGTCGTGAGCACCATGTTGGCGGCGTGTTCGTCGGCGGGCTCGACTGCGTCGAGCGGCCCGATCAAGATCGGCTTCTTCGCTCCGGAATCCGGCTTCGCCGCGGCGGACGGCCAGAGCGCCTATGACGCAGCGCAACTCGCCGTCAAGGACATCAACGCCGCGGGTGGGGTCAATGGCGTGCAGGTGTCGCTCGTCAATTACGACGACGCGAGCGACGTGAAGCAGGCGGTGTCGATCGCGACCAAGCTGGTCACCCAGGACAAGGTGACGGCGGTCGTCAGCGGCTCGTACAGCGACCAGACCCTGGCTGCAGCACCGATCTTCCAGCGCAACAGCATGCCGATGCTCGCCGCCTACGCGGTCAGCCCGGGGATCCCGGCGGCCGGCGACTACATCTTCCAGCAGGACTTCACCGGCGTCGTGGAGGGGGCCGCGGCCGCCTATGCCCTGGTCAAGGACCTGGGCTCCATGAAGCCCGCCATCGTGGCCATCAAGAACGACTTCGGCAGCGCGCTGGTGCAGGGCTTCACCAAGGAGGCCCAGGCGCTGGGGGCCACCATCGTCGCGTCCGACTCCAACGACTTCGGCGAGAAGGACTTCACCCCGATCCTGCAGCGCGACCAGGGCAAGGGCGCCGACGGTGTCTTCATGGCCCAGTACTACACCGAGGCGCAGCAGTTCATCGCCGACTGGAACTCGCTCGGGCTGAAGCTGCCCCTGGTGGGGACCGAAGGCGTTGACTCCACCACCCAGTTCTTCCAGCCGGTGGGCGCGGCGGCGAACGGGATGGTCTTCACCACGCCGTTCAACCGTGACAGCACCGAACCGGTCGTCCAGAACTTCATCAAGGCGTTCACCGCGGCCTACGGGCACGCGCCCGACATGGTGGCAGCGACGACGTACGACTCCTTCATGGTGCTGAAGGACGCCCTGCAGAAGGGCACGTCCCCGCAGCAGATCCGCGACGGCATCGCCGCCACCAAGAACTACGTGGGCGTGACCGGTACGATCCAGTCCTACAACAGCACGGGGGAAGTGGTGAAGGCGGTCGACCTCGAGATCATCAAGGACGGCGCCGTCCACCACTACGGCGAGGTCACCGACCCGTCGATCATCACCCCGTGATCGCGGCCGGCTGACCTGCGTCGAGGCGAGCGAGGGATGGATGTCGTCGCATCGAGCGTCGTCCAGGGGATCGTCCAGGGTTCCCTGTATGCGCTGATCGCGCTCGGTCCCTCGCTCACCTACGGCCTGTTGCGCATCCTCGACGTGGCCAACGCGGCCGGCCTCGTCCTGGGCGCCTATGTCGGCGTGGAGGCATACGGCGCCACCGGCCAGTGGTGGGTGGCCTTCCTCGCCGCCGCCCTCGCCGGTGCACTGCTCGGCTGGCTCCTGCAACGCCTGCTGTACCGGCCCATCCTGGGTCGCGGGCCGATCGTCCCGCTGATCGCCGGCATCGGCGTGTTCATCGCGGCGGAGGAAGCGTTCCGCCTCGTCTTCGGCCCCTACAACCGCTCGTTCCCCGCCGCGGTCCCGCTGCCATCGTTCGAGCTCGCCGGTTCGCGCCTTGCAGGGGTGGACGTCCTGGTGGTGCTGGTCGGCATCATCGCCTTCCCCGCCACGTGGTGGGTGCTGCGCCGGACGTCGCTCGGCCTCGCCTGGCGGGCAACGTCGCAGGATGCGGAGACGGCGCAGGCGGTGGGCATCAACAGCGGCCGCGTGATCGCCTCCATCTTCCTCATCGGCTACGCCCTCGCCGCGGTCGGCGGGGTGTTGCTCGGCATCACCTATAACAGCGTCTACCCCACGATGGGCGACATCCCCGCGTACAAGATGCTGGCGATCATCGTGCTGGG
>JAJYJR010000067.1 GCA_021789355.1 Chloroflexota bacterium
GTGCCTCGGGCAAGGCCCGCGTGGTCGGCTTCCGCTGGGCCTGCGACCACAGCCTGCGCAACGCGCTCACCACGTTCGCCGACAACACTCGCCACGCCAGTCCCTGGGCCGCCGACGTCTACGCCCGCGCGAGAGCCAGGGGTGCCGATCACCCGCACGCCGTCCGGATCCTCGCCAAGGCCTGGTCGCGCGTCATCTGGCGCTGCTGGCAGGACCGCACCCCGTATGACCCGGCCCGCCACGGAGCCCTGCAGCGGCTCCTCCAGACCGCCGCCTGACGGGAGGGGTTGACACAGGGATCTCATGCCGCCACCCTGCGAGCCACCACATCGATCTCGACTCTGATCCCAGACAGCTGCGAGCCGACCGTTGTACGGGCTGGGTACGGAGCCGCGAAGTGGCTCGCGTATGCGGCGTCGAAGGCGGCGAACTCAGCGACATCGGCGAGGTGCACGTTGACCTTCACCACTTCATCGAGCGAGGATCCGGCCGCCCTCAGGATTGCGTCGACGTTCCGCATCACGGCGTTCGTCTGGGCCTCGATTCCGGTGGGGATTGTCCTCGTCGCGGGGTCAGCAGGGCCCTGCCCCGCCACGAACACAAAGGGCTCGACGATCACCGCTTGCGAGTACGCGCCGACTGGGGCCGGGGCGCGATCTGTGCTGGCCACCGTCCTAGGCATGTCTTCCTCCGTGTCTAAGGGGTACATCTCTCATCCGGCTGGTGGTTGGCTCCAAGGGTGAGCTGGCCGTCGGTTCGATCACCGACACTTCGTACGCGGGGCGCGGCAGTGCAAGACGAAGAGACGATCCGGAGCTGGCGCATCACAGTCTCGCGTTGGGCATCAGGAAGCGGTCAGCCATCGTGCGCCGGGGGCCGCCGACTGAACAACGACGCGTACCTCGGCGCCTCACCCATTACGGCCTGCCGGTCGCGGGACAGCGCCGTATCCCAAGTGTCGCTCTATGAGGTCGCGGATCTCGTCCGCATGCGCTACCAGCTCCGAGAGCGGCGTTCGCAGCTTGATCGCGGCCACGCTGATCGCGCCTGTCGGCCGCTCTACGGTCCCGAGGGAGACAGGGAATGCAATACAGTTCACGCCAGCTTCGTTCTCCTCGTTGTCGAGGGCATAGCCGCGAGACCGCGTTGCCGCGAGGTCGCGGTCGAGCGCTCCGGAGCTCGTCAGGCTGTTCGTCGTGCTTGCCTGAAGGGGCCCGTACTTCTCCACGAAGCGGACGACTGCTGCTCGATCGACGAGAGAGTAGGCGAGCAAGGCCTTGCCGAGTCCTGTGCGGTAGGCGGGCGCTCGCGCGCCGACAACCGATGCTGTATGGAGGTAACCGGGGGCGTTGACCATCGCCACGTACACAACCTCGGCCTCGTCCAACTGCGCGTAGTAGGCAGTCTCCCCAAGACGCTCCACAAGCGACTCGAGGATCCCTTGCACGAGGTTTCGAACGTCGAGCGCTTCGTAGTGCTTGAACGCGAGTCGCAGAAACTCGAGGGACAGCCGATACCATCCGTTCTCGTCCTGGTAGGCGAGCCCTGCCCTGCAGAGTGTCGCCAGGACGCGATGAGTCGTCGACCTCGGCGCCCCTAGATCGTGGCTGAAGTCCTCTAGGCGAACGCCGCGCGGACGCTCCGCCAAGAGCCTGAGGGCTCGCAAGACGCGGTCGGCACCGTTCGCGCTCTTCGGCTCGCTTGCCCTGGCCACGGACTCGCTCAGGTCTATCACTGGTGCCTCGCCTCTTGCTGCAAACGCGGAAACTGTAGCACTCGTGGGAAGTCGTTCCGATATCTGGTGCTAGTGCGTCCGCGAGCGGTCGTCTACTGGCCAGTCCTACCCCTTGACTGGAGGGGTAGCTTTGCGAATGTGGATTTGCATCCCAGTTCTGGCCTTCGCAGGGGCGGCACGGGCGCGGCCACGGTAGCCGGGCAATCCACGATGTTGCGACGGCGCTGGGCATCGCACGCGCGATGGCATACGCGAACCCGAAGGAAGCACGGGCATCGGCGGCGGGGACGGGAGCGGTGGGGACGGGAGCGGTGGGGACGGGAGCGGTGGGGACGGGAGGTGCTACCAGCGCACGCGCCTGAACGTGGGATATGAGCCGGTTGCGGTTCGAGCGGCAGTCGAGTGGCGGCAGGATTCGGGTAGGAGGAACTGATGGCTAGCGATGCAGGTCCCGAGCGCGCTGGCGTGGATCGCCGGTCGTTCTTGGTCAAAGGCGCCGTGGCAGCAGGCGGTGCTGCCCTGTTGCTCGCTGGCTGCGGCAGCAGCACTCCCAGCGCGGGCGCGAGCACAGCAAGCGGCAAGCTCCAGGAGGTCATCAACCGCAAGAAGCTGTTGGTGGGAACCGGCACCGGCAACCCGCCGTGGCACTTTCAGGACGCGTCCGGCAAGCTCGTCGGGTTCGACATCGAGATGGGGCGCATCGTCGCCACCGGTTTGTTCAACGACTCGAACGCCGTCGAGTTCGTGCAGGAGTCACCGGACGCGCGCATCCCGAACCTGCTCACGAACAAGGTGGACGTCATCTTTCAGTTCATGACCGTCAATGACCCCCGTGCCCAGCAGGTCGAGTTCACGATCCCCTACTACCGCGAGGGCGTGGCCCTGCTGCTCCCAGCAAGCAGCAAGTACGCCGATTTCAATGCCCTGAAGGCGGCGGGCAGCGCGGTGACGATCTCGGTCTTACAGAACGCGTATGCGGCGGCTATGGTCGCGCTTGCGCTGCCCCAGGCGAAGGTGCTGCAGCTCGATACCCAGGCGAACGCCATGCAGGCAGCCGACTCGGGACGCGTGGACGCCGCCGTGGCCGATCAGTCTACCGTGCGCTGGCTCTTGATCCAGCAGCCGGGCAAGTACAAAGACACCGGTTACGGCTGGTATCCAGAGACATATGCGGCCGCGGTCAAGCCTGGCGACCAAGTCTGGCTGAACTTCGTCAACACGGCGCTGCATGAGGCCATGACCGGCGTCGATTTCCAGGCGTACAAGACCGCCTTCAAGACCTACTTCGGACAGGATCTGCCGACCCCGACGATCGGGTTCCCGATGGAGTACGCGCCGCGGGCCACCGCCTGATCTCAAGCTGCGTCACCATGGCGCTTCGGACTTCTCGGAGCGCCATGGTGACGCAGCGGACAGGGAGCGGAGCGACGATGACGGCGCGAGCGAGCGACACGGCCGAGCCGGCCTGCTGACGCGATGGCTTACAACTTCAACTGGCCCCTCGCCTTCAGCTACCTGCCCATGTTCTTCGACGGGCTACTGCTGGGGCTGGGGATCGCCGCACTCTCGCTCGTCGTGGGGAGCGCGATCGGGCTGGCCGCCGCAGCACTCAGCCTCGGGCGCTCCCGTGTCGCGGGCTGGCTCGTCCGTGCCTACGTCGAGGTCGTGCGCAACGTTCCGATCCTGCTCTGGGCGTACATCGTGTACTACGCGCTGCCCCAGGTCGGGGTACGCATGCTCAACAACATCTCATCGTTCGTCCTCGCGCTGGCGGTCTATGCTGGTGCGTACCTTACGGAGATCTTCAGGAGCGGTCTGGCATCGATTCCGACCCGGTTCAGTGACGCCGGTCGGGCGATGGGACTGACAAGCTGGCAGCGCATCCGGCTGATCACATTGCCCCTGATGTTCCGGATCGTCCTGCCCTCCCTCACCAACAGCTTCATATCGCTGTTCAAGGACACGTCCGTGGCAGCCGCGATCGCCGTTCCGGAGATTACGTACGCCGCCACCTATGTGAACGTCAACACGTTCCGCATCCTTGAGTCGTGGTCGATCGCCAGCGTCATCTACCTGGTGGTGGGCTATGGGCTCGCCTTCGGCTTCCGAGCGTTGGAGCGACGTTATCGGATGGTGGCCTAACCGATGGACGTGGTGCTCAACTGGCTGCCGACCCTGGGCGGTGGGTTCGCGCTCTCTGCGAGCATCACTGTGTCGGTCGCGGTCCTCTCGACGCTCATCGGGATCGGAGGAGGCCTGCTCCTCCTATACGGGCCGCTACCGCTCCGGCTGCTTGTGCGCGCGTACGTCGACTTCACCCGCGGGATCCCCGTCCTCGTGCTGATCTTTGCGGTGTACTACGTGCCGAGCGGGCTCAACGTCGCGCTCGACGCGCAGACTGCGGCGGTGATCGCGCTCAGCGTGTTCGCCGGAGCCCAGGTGTCCGAGATCGTCCGCGGCGGGATCGGCTCGCTGTCGGCGGGGCAGCTGGAGGCAGGCAAGGCGATGGGGCTCACGAGCCTGCAGCGATTCCGGCTCCTGGTGCTGCCTCTCGCCCTACCGCGGATGATGCCGCCTTGGACGAATACCGCCGTCGAGATCATGAAAGGGAGCGCCCTCGCGTCGCTCATCGGCGTCACCGAGTTCCTGTACGAGATCCAAGCCGCGGCGGGGTCAACGTTCGACCCAATCCCCTTCTACCTGTTGGCCGCCGCCGTCTACTTCGTGTGCGCGTTCGGGCTCTCGCAGCTAAGCCACCTCATCGAGCGCCGCTTCCACTACCTCGAAGCATAGGAAGGTCGACGTGATCGAAGTCGAAGGGGTCCACAAGAGCTTCGGAGACCGAGAGGTCCTTCGCGGCATCGATGTTCACGTCGAGCGAAACCAGGCGTTCGTCATCCTCGGGCCGTCGGGATCCGGCAAGTCGACCCTGCTGCGGTGCGTCGCTGCGCTCGAGCCGTACCAAGCCGGCGCGATCACCGTCGATGGGGAATTGATCGGATACCGCGCGAGGGACGGACAGCGCCGTCGCCTGCCAGAGAGCGCACTCGCACGGCAGCGCTCCCAGATCGGCATGGTCTTCCAGAGCTTCAATCTCTTCCCACACATGACGGCGCTACAGAACGTCATGCTCGGGCTCGTCCACGTCCGTCGGCGGCCGAAGGACGAGGCCCGCTCGACGGCGCTCGAGTGGCTCGGGCGCGTCGGGCTCGGAGATCGCGGCGACGCCTACCCTGCGCAGCTCTCCGGCGGCCAACAACAGCGCGTCGCCATCGCGCGCGCCTGCGCTACGCAGCCCAAGGTGCTGCTGCTCGATGAGGTCACGTCCGCGCTCGATCCGGAGCTTGTGGGCGAGGTGCTCCGCGTGATCAAAGACCTGAGCACGGAGGGCGTGACCATGCTGATCGTGACGCACGAGGTGCTCTTCGCGCGCGATGTCGCGCACATGGTCATGTTCATGGACGACGGTGTGATCCTTGAGCGTGGCGAACCGCACGAGGTTCTGAGCAACCCGCAGACGGAGCGCTTCAAGACGTTCCTCCAGCGGTACTCGGACGTCAGCATGCGGACGAGCTGAGGGAGACACGGTGAACGAACGTGGGGAAATCTATAGGCGCCTCGGGGTGGAGCCGATCATCAACGCGACCACAACACTTACCATCCTCGGCGGTTCTCTTATGCGCCCGCAGGTCCTTGAGGCCATGCGGCAGGCGTCGGAGTGCTTCGTCGATCTCAGTGAGCTCGAAGCGTGCGTCGGCCGGCGGATCGCGAGCCTAACGCACAACGAGGCCGCCTTCGTCTGCGGTGGCGCCGCTGCCGGCCTCTTCCTGACGGCCGCCGCGTCGATGACCGCTGGCGTCAACGACGGCGTCTTGCGTCTCGCGGACCTCTCTGCGCTACCCAATGAGTTCATCGTCCACCGTGGCCACCGCGTGCCGTACCTCTCGGCGGTCGAGCTGGCCGGCGGCCGCCTCGTCGAGATCGGGACCTCTGGACAGGCGACGGTCGAGGAGTTGGAGGCGATCATCAATCCGCGCACGGCCGCACTCCTGTACGTCGCGGGGGCACACCTCGCTGTCGGCGCGCTGCCGGTGGAGACGTTCATCGCGGTCGCCCACGCGCGCGGACTGCCCGCGATCGTCGACGCCGCCGCCCAGATCCCCCCTCTCTCAAGCCTGTGGGACTTCACCCACGCGGGTGCCGACTTCGCCATCTTCAGCGGCGGCAAGGGACTCCGCGGACCGGCGAGCACTGGACTGATCGTGGGGCGGCCTGTTGGCATCGAGCGTTGCGCTGCGAACGCCGCGCCGCTGCAGCGCCTCGGGCGCCCGATGAAGGTGGGCAAGGAGGACCTTGTCGGCGTCATGACGGCCCTCGAACTAGCGCTGCAAACCGACGAGACCGCAACGATCCGGGGCTACGAGGCGATGGTCGAGCGAATCGTCGCATGGGGACGCGGTCGCTCCGACGTCCGCGTCGGACGAGAGATCCCGAGCGAGGCTGGTCAACCCCTGCCGCGGGCGCGTGTGACGTTCACCGGGGACCTCCCGCACCAGCGGGACGCGATCATCCAGGACCTGCGGGACGGTCGACCGCGTGTGGGGGTGTGGCCAGCAGGCGAGGACGGGATCTACGTGAACCCGGAGATGATGCTCGACGGTGAGGACGCGCTCGTGTGCGAGCGCCTTGCGGAGGTACTGGCCGCGAGGTCGGCGCCATGAACCGGCGGCGTGAACCGTGACCGGCCGGCGAGCGGCTCACCGCCCTAACCAAGAGAGTGGCGCCGCTGCGCGCGGCGAGGCACGCGACGCGCACCCACGGGAGCGCGTCGTCCGGGGGCGACGGGATGCTGTATGAAGCGGCGGCGCGTCTCGAGTTCAAGACCCCTGGGGACCGGCGCAATGGGTGAGGAGAGGCCGTTCCGTGGCGTTTTCGCCATCCCGCCCACACCATTCACCGACGACGACTCGATCGACGAGGAGTCCTTGCGCCGATGCGTGCGCTTCTGTCTGGCCGCCGGCGTTCAAGGCCTGGTCGGTCCGGTCAACGCGAGTGAATCGATCGAACTCACGGACGCTGAGCGCTTCCGGTTCGCGGAAATCGTGGTCGAGGAGACCGCAGGCCGGGTTCCCGTGATCATCGGGGTCTCAGGCACTTCGAACGCTGCTGCCGCGCAGTTTGCCCACCACGCTGCGTCAATTGGGGCCGACGCCGTGATCGCAATGCCGCCGTACATCAAGAGGGGGGATCCCGACGAGATCGTCGGCTTCTATGCTCACGTCTCATCGGCGGCCGGCGTGCTGCCTATGTGGATCCAAGACTACGTCGAGCCGATCGGGACCCCGATGCCGCCGGTGCTCATCGTGCGGGTGCTTCGGGAGGTGCCGAACGCCTGCTATCTCAAGGAGGAGACGGCGTATGCGCCCCGGATGATGTCGGCGGTGCGTCAGTTGGCCGGCCACTCGCTCAAGGGCATGATGGGCGGAATGGGCGGGCGCCACATGATCGAGGAGCACCGTCGAGGCTCGATCGGAACGATGCCAGCGTGCGAGGTCGCCGAGGTCCATGTGCGAATCTGGCAGGCGCTGGAGCGCGGCGACGAGCCGGCAGCGAGAAGGATGCATCACGCGTTGCTCCCGCTGCTGATCTACGAAGCCATGTACCCGGACGCGGTGCACAAGGAGGTCCTGCGACGGCGTGGGGTCATCCGCTCGGCGCGGACGCGAGCGCCCGATGCGGGCCGGCTTGACGCCGAGAATCATCGGGAACTCGACCGTCTGCTCGGCGAACTCGCGCCTCTGCTGTCCACGCACCCCGGACTCGCCGAAGCTCCAGCTGACTGGGTCGGCTGAGACTCGAACGGCGCCTCGTGCGGATTCCGAAGGTTGCGGTACCAAGCTCCAGGTGCGCTACTGTCGGAGGAGTTCTTGGCCGACGTGCGCGAGCTGCCCCAGCAGAACCTCGCCGTCGCGCTCCTCCGCAAGCTCCTGAGCGACGAGATCCGCACCCGCTCGCGGCGGAACCTCATCGAGTCGCGGGCGTTCTCCGAGATGCTGGACCGCTCGCTGCGCAAGTACCGCAACCGCGCCATCGAGACAGGGGCCGTTATCGAGGAGCTGATCGAGCTCGCCAAGGACATCCGCGCGTCGAACGAGCGCGGCCAGCAGTTCGGGCTCTCCGAGGATGAGCTGGCCTTCTACGACGCCTTGGAGACAAACGAGAGCGCGGTGGCGGTGCTGGGCGACGAGACCCTGCGCACGATCGCCCGCGAGCTGGTCTCCACCGTCCGCCGCAACACCACCATCGACTGGGCCGAGAAGGAGAGCGTGCGAGCGCGCCGTCGGCTGACGGTGAAGCGCGTGCTCAAGCGTCATGGCTATCCGCCCGACAGGCAGGCCCGGGCCACGCAGACCGTGCTCGAGCAGGCGGAGCTGCTGTCCGCGAGCTGGGGGTTGGAGCCGCCGGACGAGGGCACCAACGGTTATCCGTTCCCGGAGGTCGCGTCGGCGGAGCCGCGCGCGGTCGCCGAAGCGGCCGACGCGGTGGAACGGTCCGCGTAGTGGCTGCCCAATCGCCTAGATGTCGTTCCCGGGGTTTGTGAGACACGGGAGAGGGCCCCGTCCTAGCGTGCAGCGATGGACGAGCTCCCGATCAAGAACCGCGCCGAGCCGCATCGCCGTCTTCTTCGCCACACGTACCAGGAGGGTCCGGGCTTCCTCTTCCTGGCGACGCGCGGTGGTCGTCCGCCGCGGCGCCGTGTTCACCCTGATCTCGCCGGCCTCCGGTTTCGGGTCCGGTGCGTCCGGGTCGCCCGGGAAGAGGGTGTCGCGGCAGCGCTTGCTCTCGGTGTCAGTCGGGCGAGCCTGCACCGCTGGCGGATCGCCTACGAGGCCGGGGGCCTCGACGCGCTCGTCGACCGGCCGCGCGGACCGGTGCCCGGTCGCCTCCCGGCGTGGGTCGAACAGGCGGTCATCGTCGTTCGCCTCCTGACGTACTGGAACAGCAAACGCCTGGCCGCCGAGTTCACGAGGCGGGAGATCTATCCGCTCGACCACCACGCGGTCGACGCCCTGCTGGCCGGACTCGGCACCGCCCGCCCGTCGACCCGGCGGGAGCGCGGGCCGGCGTACGAGCGGGGCCGCCCGAACGAGCTCTGGCACATCGACATCAAGGGGCCGTTCTTCCTGCGCCGCAGCCGGAGCGCCTACGAGAAGGTCTGGATCGTCGGCCTCGTCGACGATCACAGCCGCTTCCTCATCGGCCTGCGCGTCCTGCCACAACCGCGGGCCATGCCGATCCTCGCCTGGCTCGACGACTGCGTGGAGCTGTGCGGCACGCCGCTCGAGCTGATGAGCGACAACGGGACGCCATTCGTCGTCTGGATGCCAGGCGTGCTCACCCTCTTCGGCAAGACGCTCGAGGAGCTCCACATCCGACACCTGCGGACCCAGGTGAACTCACCCTGGACGAACGGCAAGATCGAGCGCTTCTGGGGGATCCTCCAGTCCGAGCTGCTCGACCGCGAGATCTTCCGGACGCTCGACGCCGCGGGCGACGGGCTCACCCACTTCGCGACCTACTACAACTACGACCGGCTCCACGGAGAACTCGACTGGCACACGCCGGCCGAGCGATACGATGGAACGCCGTTCACCGCCCGCGGCTTCGAGCGCGTGCCGGCCCTCGACCACCTCCAGGGCTGGCTCTCGGACCTGATGGCGGTCTGACCCCGTGTCTCACAAACCCCGGGAACGACACCTAGACCACGTCGCCACTCAGCCGTTCGCGCGAGCGCTCGGTGTGGGTGGGACGCAACGACAATCCGTGCAAGTAACACTGACGCGCGGGAGGATGCGATGGCCACGCCAAAGTCGCTCGAGGAAGCACTCGCCGCTTGGTCCCGGGAGGCGGATGCCGACGCCCTGAGGGCGGCCGAGGCAGAGCGCGCGGACGTCGTGGCGCGGTTTCCTCGCGAGTCGTGGCCGGACTTGGCCGTCGAGAGGTACGCGCTCGGGACCGAGCGCTCCGCCGAGAGCTACTGCTACGCGATGGAGTTCGGGTCCCCGCACCTTGGCAGCATCTCCGGTGGCAGCTCGCGCAAGCTCCTGATCTTCAAGCGGCGTGGGACTGGCGAGTGGTCCTGTCGCTCAGGCGGGCCAGTGAGATCGTCCGCCTCGAGGCCCATCGCTGCGCCGAGGACGCCCTCGGCATGCGCGTCGCCAGCCGGCAGTGCGAGCTGGCCGCCCGCTACCTCGACGTGCTGGGCGGCGAGATTGACCGGGAGTTGGCCCCGACGGCGTGGCCGCGCATCCTGGTGCTCGATTCCAAGCCTCTCGGGCTGCGGGCCTACGGCGCCGCGGAGCACAGCGAGCGCCGGGACGGGGGTGATCGGGCGGGGGCCGTGCTCGTGGCCGCGGGCGGCGACGATCCGGCCCTGCGCCTGCAGCCCTGGCGCATCGGCTTCGCCGGCGACGAGGCCGCCGCCTCCTGGCGCGACTGCCTCGACGAGCTGCCCGGTGAGCCCACCTGGGTAGTGGCCGACGGCGCCGGGGCGATCGCGCTGGCGGTCCGGGCCAAGTGGCCACAGGCGATCTTCTACGCCTGCGAGTATCACCTGGGCCAGGCGCTGCGCGAGGCCGCGCTCGCGGACGGCATCGACCCCGACGGCGCGAGCGTCCGCGAGCTGTTCCGGCGGGCCTGCTGGTCAGTGTCCGACTGGGAGGGCCCTCGTCGCCTGGGCGCTCGAAGACGAGGTGGGACATCTCGAGCTGCTCCACTGGATGGCCACCAACGACGACCTCGTGCGCCGCCAGGCCGCGCTCCACACGGGACACATCGGGTTCCCCCGCAGCAACGGCGCCGCCGAGCGCGTGTGCGACTGGATCGATCGCCACTTCCCGCGCCGTCGCCGCTCCAGCCTGCGCAACGCCAAGCGACTGTCGGTCATTCTCGCCCTTGCCCGCGCGGAGCTGGCCAACCAGGCCGACCTGGTGCGCTATGCCCGCATCGTGAAGCAGCACCTCGAGGCGCTGCCCGCCGTGTTCCACGTCGAGTGGCGCGCCCTCGTGGACCCGGAGGATCGGCTCTGCTCGATCGCATCGCTGCTCATCGGGGCCCGCGACCGCGCGCGGTGGAACACGGCGAGCTACATGGCCGACGCCAAGACCCGCTCGGTCCTGCGCCTGCTCGATGGCGAGAACGAGGAGCGCGCCCCGCGCCGGCCTGCCGCCCCTGGCGCCGTCATCGCAGCGACTGTCTTGCGTGCTCCCCCGTGAGCGGGAGGCAACCGAGAGTGATACCGCCGGCGCCTCGGGGTCGATCTGCCATCACGGGTTCGCAGCACCAAGGACCTGCGCCCTCTACATCCCGACCGCCGAACTCGGATTCTCCCGCTGACGCGATCGGGCCACCGGCCCGCGTGCATCTGCCTCGGAAATAGCCGGGCAGCAGCGTCATTCTCTTCCTGACGAGATCGGGTCTGCGGCCCGCGAGCACCTGTACAGGGGGCGCCGCGAGGGCACCCTGTACGACCAGTCAGTGCGCCGGGACGAGCCGCTCGACTTCGTCCAATAGCCGATCGACCTCGCTTCTCGTGTTGTAGTGAACGAGGCCCAGGCGCAACACGCCTCCGGTGTCCAGCAGACCGAGCCGCTCGATCAGCGCCTGAGCATAGAAGTGCCCGTCCCAAGCGAAGATGCCGGCCTCCCCAAGGGCGGCGGCTGCTGCTCGTGGGGAGATGCCGGTCAGCGTGATACCCACCGTGGGAGTGCGTTCGGCGAGACGTGCGACGTCAGAAATCCCCCAGACCCGGACTCCTGGCACGCCGCCAAGGCCACTCACCAGCCGTCCGGCCAGTTCTCTCTCGTGGCCGGTGATGACGTCGCCCGCCGCAAGCAATTGCGCTCGCCGCTCCGAGACTCCGCGATGATGATCCGGATTACCGAATCGAGACCCGAGTTGCTGCAGGTAGTCGATGGTTCCCAGGAGACCGCAGAGGGCCTCGAAGTTGGGGGTGCCCGTTTCGTACGCGTCATGGGCGGGCCGCACCTTGTACGCAGGGAGCCGCCCGAGCAGTTCCGCTCTCCCGTACAGCACCCCGAGGTGCGGACCGAACCACTTGTACGCGGAGCACACCACCATGTCCGCCCCGAGTGCCTGGACGTCCAGAGATCCGTGCGGCGCGTAATGAACCGCGTCCACGAACACGAGTGCGCCGACCGAGTGCGCGCGCTCGACGAGAGGGGCGACGGGGTTGATGCTGCCGACGGCATTTGACGCGTACCCGAGAGCGACGATCCGTGTCTTCGGCGTCAGCTTGCGTTCGAAGTCGTCGAGGTCGAGCGTGCAGTCGTCGGGCCGGATGTCAACGGTGCGGACGACCAGGCCACGGTCGCGGGCGATGGCCTGCCAGGGCCCGACGTTGGCCTCGTGGTCAAGCGTTGTGACAAGGATCTCGTCGCCCTGGGAGAGCGTGGCGCCGAGGGCGCGGCTCACGTGGAACGTCAGCGATGTCATGTTCTGCCCGAACTTGATCTCGTCGGGGCTGGCTGCCCCGACGAAGTCCGCGGCCGCCGCATGGGCCTCGTGCGCCATGGCGTCGCTCGCCTGGCTCGTCTGGAACGCTCCCCCATCGTTCGCGTTCATATCTCGGTAGTACCGGGACACGGCCTCGATCGTTCGCCACGGAACTTGCGTGCCGCCAGGGCCGTCGGCAAAGAGCACGGGGCGCGTTCCGCGCTGCAGGGCAAGCGCAGGGAACTCCGCCCGAATGAGTTCAGGGTCGTACGTGGACATCAGCGTTTCCTCGCTTCCCATGCGCGTGTCATGCGATCCCGCCCCCGTCGACCACCAGCGTCGTGCCGGTCACCCACGCCGCCGCGTCGGACACCAGGTACAGAACGGCTTGGGCGATATCGGCAGGCGTGCCGACGCGGGCCAGCGGGCGATCCGCGGAAGCGGCGAGGAAGCTGGCCTCGTCGATCCCGAGCTGGCGGGCCTCCGCGCGCAGCATGGGGGTGTCGGTGTCGCCGGGGCACACACAGTTGACGCGAATGCCCTGGGAGCCGTGATCGATCGCCATCGCCCGGGTCATGTTGACGACCGCACCCTTCGACGCGCAGTAACTGACCGCGTCAGGACCGCCCTTCAGGCCCCAGCCAGACCCAAGGTTCACGATCGCGCCGCCGCCTGCCGAGGCCATCACGGGCACGGCATGGCGCGCCATCAGGTACACGGACTTGACGTTCACGGCCATCACGAGGTCCCAGTCATCCACGGCGAGATCGACCACGTTCGCCCGGCGGATGATTCCGGCACAGTTGACCAGGACGTCGACGCCCCCGAACGCCTCGAGCGCCTGCCGGACGGCCGCTGCGCAGTCCGCCTCGACCGACACGTTGGCGTAGACCGCGCGGGCGGTCCCGCCTTCGGTCTGCACCTCATTCGCGACCGCCT
Source organism: Chloroflexota bacterium (assembly GCA_021789355.1). Next base: position 13,190 of record JAJYJR010000067.1, read on the forward strand.
CCGCGCCCGCACGGTCCACGTCGACGACGAGCACCTGGGCGCCCTCCCGAGCCAGGACATAGACCGTCTCCCGCCCGATCCCCGACGCCCCGCCCGTCACGATCGCGCGCCTTCCGTGCATCGCTCCCATCACAGCCTCCCTCCTCGACAGCCTCCGGCCGCGACTGTCCGTACGTCGCGGCGATCACGCCGCCGCGATCACGACCACGGCGCGGTCCCGGTACCCAGTGATCACGGTCGTGGGGCCGGCCAATGCCGCGTCGAGCCGCCGGTCACCGGTATCGACGAGCAGCGGCCGGCCGCCGAGGGACGCGAGCTTGCCAGGCGTCGAGACGACGGTGATCGCATGGCGTAGGGCGCGCTCCAGCCCACCTCGATCGCTGCCGCAGTCGGCCGCCACCGCGGCCCATATCACCGCCGACGATATCGGCTGGTTGCCACGCCCAAACAAGAACCCCTGGCCGCCGATCGGCGTCACGATGATTCGCAGGGGCCCGGCCGCCGCGAGCGCCAACAGCTGTCGTTCGCCGACGTCTTGCGCGACGAGGGACGGACCGCCGCTCGTCCACTCCACGACATCGATGCCAACCAGTGTCTTCGCGACGCCGAGCCGATCCGCGATGGCCCGAACGGTCGTCCCGGGACCGAGGATCCAGCGGACGCGCTGGTCCAACCCGTGAACCACCGACTCCGCGATGCCCCTCATGGACGCGGCATCGTCGGGAGGCGTGGGCGCCTTGCGGGCCTGCACCCGGGCGTCCTGGGGGACGCGGAGATAGCCAAACAGGATCGGCCGCACGTCGCCCCGCCGGTACGCGTCCTCGTCGAGGTCGAGCACCTCGCGTTCGACCGTTCGACGGCGCGCCGATGACAACCATGCGGCAGCGACGCGGCCAGCGGCCGTGGGACTCGTGGCGAAGACCGAGGACTGGATCTTCACGCCGGCTGGAATCCCGAGAACTGGCGGGCCGTCCCCGATCGCGACCTGCACATCCCGCGCGGTCCCGTCGCCGCCGGCGAACAGGAGGAGATCAACGTGATGGGCCGCGAGACGAGCCGCGATACGCGAGGTGTCCTCACCCGACGTCCGTGCGGGAAGCACGCCCGCGACGACGACAAATCCCACACCATGCTGGTCCTGGTCGTCAGCGTCGGGCGCGGCGGGCGGCAGCCCTGCCTCGCGACCTGCTTCCTCGCCCATCGGTCCCGGGGCCACGATGAACAGCGGCGGCACGCTGCGGCGCGGCCACGACGACACCAGCGCGCGGAGCGCCTGGGACGCCTTCTGACTCGCCTCCGGGCGCGCGCCGAGCGCGGCCGCGCGCTCGGCAAGCCGCGGCCCGTCGGAGCCGTGGAGGCCGACGCGTCCCCCAAGGCCGGCGATCGGGTTGACGATCAGACCGACTCGGACGCGCAGCCGAGACCCAAGGGCTGGACTCGGGCCGGCCGTCGGAGCCTCAGACATCGGCTCCGGAGGTCGGTGACGGGTGCTTCCGCTGGTACGCACGCCATGTGACCGCCCAGTGATCGGGATCGTCGAACCACGACGGGTCGATCTGGTGGATGGTGCTGTCGTGCGGCGCGCTCCGCACCCGCTCCGGCAACGCGTACGCCTCTGCGGCGACCGCGCGAAGCATCGCCGCATACTCGTCGAGGTCAGCCCGGGAATACGACTCGGTCGGCTCGAGGGTCATCGGTTCAGGCACGACAAACGGGTGATGGCTCGTCCAGTAGTGGGCCCCGAAGTCCGCCATCCGGATCCCCAGCTCTTCACTGTGGATCCCGGTCGCCTCTGACAGATTCGCCCAGCTGTAGCGCACCTGTTCGATCCGCCGCCTCCCCGCGGCATACGGGACACCGACCCCC
>JAJYJR010000824.1 GCA_021789355.1 Chloroflexota bacterium
GCAGGCGCCTCAGGTAGTCCTCCTTGTTGGCGCTGTAGCCGTACGCCATGGCACCTCCACCTCGACGCGTCAGAGTTACTATACCCCTGCATGGTATATGCGCCGACGCGCTCATCGGTTGCCCGACGAGGACAAGGGGTTGCTCCCCGCTCCCGCCCGGGGTACCGGGACTACGGCGAGGAGGACGTGAGCCGCCTGTCGTTCATCCGCACCGCCCAGCGCCTGGGCCGGAACCTGGAAGAGATCGCCGAGATCCTCGCAGGAACGAGGCGAGCGTCCCTGCGACGACGTGCTGTCGGTTCTCGACGCTCAAGTGGCCGATGTCGACCGGCGCCTGGGAGAACTGGTGGTGCTGCCGCGCCGAGCTCGTAGCCCTGAGGTCAAAGGCCGACCGGCTGCCGGCCGAAGAAGGGGGCGGGGTTTCGGCCGCGGCCTGGGGCGAGCCGGCAGTCTCTGGCGGTGCTCCTCGACGCTCGGCGCCTGTGCTGCGTCCGTCACAGATTCTGGGATAAAGTTGATCGAGTTAGTCAGGTATCGGCCGCGATCCGAGGAGGCTGCGATGGCGAGCACCGCTGAGACCACGACGGGGCATGCGGGCGCCGCAGGGCAGGTCCGCACCGAGGCGGGACCCACGAAGACGCTCGAACGCCTCGCCATCGTCGTGCGCGAGGGTGCCTACGACCGGGTGCTCACCCCGCTCGCCTTCGCCTACCTGGCCGCTGCCAGCGGTGCGCAGGTCGATCTGCTGTTCGTCAACTGGGCGGTGCGAGCGGTCATGCAGGGCGAAGCGGACCGCTTGCCGATGTCGGCCGAGCATGCCGACGAGGGTGACTACGTGCGCCGCCAAGTCGAGCTTGCAGGCCTGCCCGCCCAGATCTCCCAGCTCGTGGCGGCAGTCAAGCAGAGCGGCAAGGTCGCCATCTACGTCTGCAGCCTCGCCGCCCAGATCTTCGGGGCGACGAGGGAGAACCTCCTGCCCGAGGTCGACGAGATCGTGGGCGCCACGTGGTTCCTGACCGATCGGGTGCTGGCGGCCGACACCACCCAGTACTTCTGAGCTGCGCATGCCTCGCCAGCGGCTGTCACGCCCTTGACGACGCGGTGGCCGACGACACACAGCTTCGATCCGCGAGCGGAAAGCGAGGGACCGCATGGACCGCATGTCACCAGAAGGGATCTCTGCCGAGCCCGTCGTGCCAGCCCTCGTCGTGGATGCCTCGGGCCGGTTCTGCCCCGGACCGGTCATCGATGCGAGCGACGCCGCCCGACAGGTGGCGCTCGGTGAGGTGTTCGAGCTCATCACCACTGACCCGGGCAGCTGGCGCGACATTCCGGCATGGTGCCGGAACACCGGCAATGCGCTCTTGGTGACGGAGGCGCCGAGCGACAGTGAGCGACAGGGCGGCGAGACGCGGTACCGCTTCGTCATCCGCCGCGATCGCTGACCGCGATCGCCGACCCGTCGGATCGTCAGCCGCTACCGCCGCTGGTGCAGTGGTGATGGCCGGCAGACGCCGGCAGCAGCCTGCCGAGCACCCACGTGCCGACGAGTCGGGCCCATCGCGCGCCGGGTCTTCTCGCTTGATCTCGTGCTGCTCGGCGGAGACAGGCCGGGGCGCCGACGACGCTCAGCGACGTCGGGTCGGAGGTCTCCCCCGTGGTGACCATGGCGTTCCCAGCTCGCGAGGACGCGCCTCGGTGGCGGTGTTCAGCTGATCGCCGGGTCGTCGTGGGCGCCGCCGGGAACAGGAAGCCCAAGGGCAGGACGCGTCGAGCGCGACGACGACCGCTCGGCCCGGAGCTGGTCAAGCTCGGCGCGCAGCCGCGCCACTTCGGCGTCTGGTGGCGGGCCAGAGGCGGCACCGGCCTGGGCGCCGTTGCCGTTGGACATCGAAGAGCATCCGCTCATGCCACCCATGCTGCCCGACGCCTTGTTCCCCGACATGGCCCGCATCATGAGCAGCATCGACAGCGGGCAGATGGCGAAGAACAGGAACGGCAGGACCCGGGTGAACACGTGCGGGTCGACGGCGAGCACACCGACGGCCACCGCGGCCAACCCGATGAGCACCTTCCGGTTGAGACACATTCGCATCGCTTCGCGCCTTCCTGTCGAGAGCGCGCCTCCCGGGGACCGTCGTGGCAGGACGGGCTCCCAAGAGCCACCCAGCAACGATACCGTGTCGTAGTTAGATCGGCAAGGGCCTCAGGCTGCAAGAAGGTGCCGGGTACCGGCATCACCGGGCTGCGGTGGCTCCTGCCGGGCGGTGTCGCCAGGGAGGTCGCAATGGGCAAGGCCAGCGTGCTGGTGGTGGACGACGAGCACAAGATCCAAGACGTGGTCCGCACCTACTTGGAGCACGACGGCTACGCCGTGTTCATCGCCGGAAGCGGCCAGGAAGCACTGGAGGCCGCGGCACGCCTTCGACCGGACCTGGTCATCTTGGACCTCATGCTGCCCGACCTGCCTGGCGAGGAGGTGGCCCGCTCGTTGCGGGCGATCTCCGAGGTGCCGATCATCATGCTCACCGCCAAGGCCTCCGAGGACGACCGGGTGGCCGGGCTGCGCCTCGGCGCCGACGACTACCTGGCCAAGCCCTTCAGCCCTCGGGAGCTCGCGGCTCGGGTCGAGGCGGTGCTGCGCCGGGCGAGGGGGACCGAGGCCGAGGTCGCCTCCTTCGACCGAGGGGCGCTGCGCATCGACAGAGCCAGTCGTGAAGTGTCCGTCGAGGGCCGCCCCGTCAGCCTCACCCGCAGCGAGTTCGACCTGCTGGTCACCCTGGCCGGAAGGCCGGGGCGGGTGTGGTCGCGCTACGAGCTGGTGACCCGGGTCCAGGGGTACGACTACGACGGCTACGAGCGCACGATCAACGCGCACGTGAAGAACCTCCGCCATAAGCTCGGCGACGATCCCCACCGGCCCCGGTTCGTGGCGACGGTGGTGGGCGTCGGCTACAAGCTCGACGTGGCTCCCGATGCGTAGGTCGCTCGTCCTTCGCCTCACCCTGGCGTTCGCGGCGGT
>JAJYJR010000825.1 GCA_021789355.1 Chloroflexota bacterium
TCCCCCTGTCGCACCCGTTCGAGGAGCCGGGAGAGGTGGGTCTTGGCGTCGTGCACGTTCACGGTAACCATGCGAGCAGTGTGACTTAGTCCGATGACTTAGTCAACCCACTGCCCTCGAAAGCCGGACCGGTCCGTTGGCCGGCCGGATGGTCAGCGAACCGGCGGAGTCGGGCCCTGTCGGGCAGATGCAACAGCCCGGACTCGCCGTCGCCGAATGAGTACGCCCTCGTGGGATGAGATCCGGGTGCGTCATCCGGCCCCGGTGAGCTTCGCGTGCATGTCGCGGATCAGCGCCCCGAGCATGCCCGCGGGGCGGGTCGAGGACGGCAATCGCCGCAGGACCTCGCGGACGGCTGGCGAGGCACGGTCCAGCTGCCACCGAACCTCGTCGGCGACCGCGGTCGGGTCATGGGGCGCGGCGAGGGCGGCGGCCTTCGCGGCGTAGGCTGCTGCGCCGCGCGCGTGGGCCGCCATGTGGGCCGTGCCAGCCGCCTGACCAGCGGCCCGGGCCGCCGCTGCTGCGGCCGGGTCGCCGAGATCCCGGGCCGCCGCGTGCGCCCGGACCGAGAGGTCGCGGACCTGTCCGATCCGCATGTCGCCACGGGCGAACGATCGGACGCCGTCGATGGCCTCACGAGGGCGTCTGTCTCCCGGAGCCTCCGCCTCGAACAGCGCCAGCGTCCGCTCGGCGCAGTCGGCGGCCCACGCGGCCAGCACTCGCCGGTCGTCCTCGCTCAGCGTCAAGGCACCAGGCTGGCGTTCCATGCCACGGTTACTCTCGTCGGCTCTCGGCACGAGAGCATCGTCGGCTGAGCGGCGCGGCTGGTCAACTCGCTTCCCCGCCCGACGGTCACCGCGGCGGGCGGAGCATCCCCCAGAGGTGCGGGGCGTCGATGGCGCCGGAGCTCAGGTCCCACTCGGGAGATGGCCACCCCGGAAACCTGACCGATGTTGTCCGGTACCGCGTGCACAATACCGAGCATGAACTCCATCCTCGTCAACCTCTTCCGCCATCACCGCTGGGCGAACGAGCGGATGTTCGAGGTCTGCCTGCCTCTCACTGATGCGCAGCTGGCCACCGAGATCACCGGCACCTACGGCCGGGTCGACCAGACTCTCCTCCACCTCGCCGCCGGCGAGGGCGGCTACCTGCACTGGCTCACCGGCTGGACGCCGCCGGAGGGCTACGGCCTCGGCGAGGGGGTCTCCTTCCCGGGCGTCCCGCTCCTGCTCGAGCGGGTGCGGATGACCGGCGACGCACTGATCGAGGTCGCGCGCGAGCTGCCGGCCGACCGCGTTCTCACCGACGAGGAGGGCCGCGCCATCCCCGCCTGGGTGGTCCTGCTCCAGGCCCCGCACCACGCCACGGAGCATCGGCAACAGATCGCCACCATGCTCACCCACCTGGGCATCGAGCCGCCCGAGCCGGACCTGTGGACCTTCAACGAGGCCCGCGAGCGCGGCGAGGTAGTGGCGGAGCCGAGTCCAGGTCACTGAGCGTCGTTGGCGCGCCACATCAAGGCATGACAGGTGGAGGTCAACGAAGTCTCCTGGTCCGTGCGTAAGGATGACGTCGCGTACCCGGCAGATCACTCACGATTGAGCAGGTTCTGACCCTGCTTGCAGAAACGCCGCCGCGCATCGCCGCGCTGACCGCCGGTCTGGCACCAGCTCAATTGCATACCACCCCCAACCACGATGGGTGGTCCGCAAACGATGTCCTTGCCCATCTCCGTGCGTGCGCTGACGTCTGGGGCAACTGCATCGTGGCGATGATCGCCGAGGACACGCCGACGCTGCGGGCTGTCAATCCCCGCACCTGGATCAAGAAGACGGACTATCCCGAACTGGAATTCCGGCCCTCGTTGCGCTCCTTTACCACGCAGCGTGCCGATTTGCTGGCAGTCCTGGAACCGTTGCCGCACGAAGGCTGGTCACGTGCAGCGACAGTGACGGGGGCGGGGAAGGTACTCGAGCGGACCGTGCTGTTCTATGCGCAGTGGCTGGCTCGCCATGAACGGCAGCACGTCAAGCAGGTCGAACGCATCGTCAACACGATGCACATGTAGCACTCAGCCCCCGTGCCCAGCGGCAGCGCTCCGTGCCTCGCGCGGGCCACCCGCCGCCTCCCGAGCCGTACGAAGCGCCGCCTCGACCCCGCCGCTCCATGCCTGGCCGTGTCCCGGCAGCACCCAGCGCGCCTGGATCCCCTCGAGCCGGGCGAGCGACGCCAGCGCGGCCGTGCGATCGAGCGTGAACGGCGCGAGGCGCGGCCCATCCGCGCCCGTCAGGACGTTGTGCGTGGTCAGCGCGTCGCCCACGAACAGCGCGTCGACGGCCGGCACGTGGACCGCCACGCTGCCCGGCGTGTGGCCCGGCAGGTGGATCACGCGCGGCGCACCCGGCACGTCGAGCGTGACGCCGTCAGCGTCGAACGTCCGCACCTCGGTGACGGGCACGGCGCGGAGGCCGCCCTTGCGGGCGCCGTAGAGCATGAACGAGGCGAACGGCTGGACCCGGATCGGTCCCCAGCCGGTGGCCGGTTTGCGGACGGCCAGACGGGCCCGATCGACATCGAGCGCGTGGACGAACACCGGGACGCCATGCTCGCGCCTGAGCCGCTCCGCGAAGCCGATGTGGTCGGTGTCGCCGTGCGTGAGGACGACGGCCCGCACATCCGAGAGCGAGCGACCCATCGCGGTGAGCTCGCGGACGAGATCGGCGTACTGCCCGGGCATGCCGGCGTCCACGATCGTGACCTGTCCCCCGTCGTCGACGAGGTACGAGTTCACGAGCCCGCTGCCGACGCGGTGGAGGGATGGGGCGAGACGCATCTCTGGTGACCTCGGTGAGCAGGCCGCAGACCCTTGCGCGGTCCGCGGTTCAGGGCTAGTAGACCGTTCCGGGCGGATGTTTACACATCAGACCAGCCCGAGGTCGAACTTGTTCCAGCGGAACACGACGGGCGCGTCGTTGAACTCGGCGATGCCCGCGAGGATGCGGGCCTTGAGCT
>JAJYJR010000826.1 GCA_021789355.1 Chloroflexota bacterium
TCTGTCGCATGACGTGCCAGACCCGATCCAGTCTCGCGAACCGCACGAGTTCATCCACCGTCGCCTTGCGGCCGCGGAGGCAGTCCCGCAGCGCCTCCATCGCCACGTCGAGGCCGACCTTGTGGCGGTACTTGAAGCAGTCGGCAACTGTCCGCGCCGGGTTCGTAATCCGCACGGAAACGCCCTCGAGGCGGTACTCGTCGACGCCTTCGACCAGCCCCGTGCCGGAGAAGCGGACGATCTCGAACTCCACCGCGCGAGCGTTGGGCCTGCGCGCCTTGCGATCAACCGCCATCCACACCCTGTGCGGGAGCTGTGTCGTCAGTTCGTGAAAGGCGAGGGCCGTGAGCAGGCAGATCACCCCACCGGGAACGGCCTTCGCCGCCTCGGCCAGCGAGGCGTGTTCAGTCACGTCAGCCCCGGCGAGTCGGTACAGCCCACGCCCAACTCGCTCGACCACCCCCAGGCGAGCCAGATCCCAGAGCGCCGCGCTCCGGAGTCCAGCCTGGGCCACGTCGCGTGGCCGCAGGATGCCCTGCGATCGCAGCAGCTTCAGCGCTCTCTCCCGGCTCGTCATGGGGTCATTCTGGACGAAATGTCGGCACTTGTAAATATCTGCCGACATTTAATCCATATTCGGCGCAAAGAACCTCCACCTCCGCGACGCCCTGCTCCGCTCCAGCGCCGTCGACACCATGCGCCTGGTCGGGCTGCTGGAGCGGCTGCGCGAGCTGGCTTAGGCCGCAGCCGGTTCCCAGCGATCCCGTGTGACGCGAAGGCGCAGCGGCTCGCTCGCAGGTTCCTCGCTGACTCCTCCCGCCTCCTGAGTGGCCGTCAGCCGGATCACGATGCACTCGCTGGTCGTCATCCCCGCGCAGGCGGGGATCCAGGCTTTGCATCGGCTTCGGCGCCCACTGGGTTCCCGCCTTCGCGGGAACGACTGGATGGCGTCCCGCCGAGCGCACCGCCAAACGATGGCCGGAGGGACCGGCTCGTCACTGCGAAGGGATGCCGCCGAGTCCGGACCAGGGCACGACCGTGCAGCCGCTGCGGCGTTGCTCCGTGTCGCCGGCGTAGACGAGGAAGCGCCTCACCTGGGACCCGTGCTCGCGCCCGAGCTGGTCCGCGGCCCGCCCAAGTCCGGTGAAGAAGTCCTCCGCGACCGTCTGCCCCGACTTGACCTCGACGGCGACGGCCCCGCGAGCCGTCTCGACGAGCAGGTCGACCTCCAGCCCCTTGCGGTCCCGGAGGAACGACAGCCCCGGCGGCAAACCTTGATTCAGTCGCGCCTTGAGCACTTCGGTGACGACCCAGTTCTCGAAGAGCGAGCCGCGCAGCGGGTGCGACTCCAGCTGCCGGGCGGTCTGGATGCCGAGCAGCGCGCAGGCCAGGCCGGTGTCGTAGAAGTAAATCTTCGGCGTCTTGACCAGGCGCTTGCGCAGGTTGCTGTGCCAGGGAGGCAGACGGAAGGCGATGAAGGTCGCCTCGAGGACCGCGAGCCATGCGCGGGCCGTGTTGTGTGTGACGCCGCTGTCGGCGCCGAGTTGGGATAGGTTGAGCAACTGGCCAACCCGCCCGGCGGCCAGCCGCAGGAACGTCTGGAAGGCGAGCAGGTCCGTGACGTTGAGCAACTGCCGCACGTCGCGCTCCACATACGTCGCGATGTAGCTGGAATACCAGTCGCCGGGCGGGATGCGGCGATCGTAAATGGCCGGGTAACCGCCCTTCCAGGTCGCCTCGAACGGGTTCCGCGGCGGGTGGGGAAAGCCGCGAAGCTCGCCCAGCGTGAGCGGGAGGAGGTTCACGATCGCGGCCCTCCCGGCTAGCGTCTGCGACACCGACTGCAGGAGGTTGACGTTGGCCGAACCGGTCAGCACGAAGCGACCCGGCCTGGGGTCGCGGTCCACCTCCACCTGCAGATACGAGAGCAGCTCCGGGACGCGCTGGACCTCGTCCAGCACGGCTCCTCTCGCCAGCGGCTCCAGGAACCCTCTCGGGTCGGCGGAAGCGAACGCCCGCACGTCGGGCGCCTCCAGCGACACGTACGCGTGTTTGGCGAACACGGCGCGAGCCAGTGTCGTCTTGCCCGACTGACGCGGCCCGGTGATCGTCACCACCGGAAAGCGCTTCGCCAGAGCACGCAGCTTCTTCTCGAGCGCGCGCGGAACCATGCCCGCACTGTAAGCGCTGTGGGGCTAGTTGTCAATCCAACTGACAGCTAGCACCATCTCTGGTCTTCGTCTTGTTGGTTGCGGCATCGCTGACGCCGAGGGCACGAGATCGCCCGGGTCGCCGCGGTGGTCTCCGTGGCGGCGTTTGCGAGCAAACGCCGGCCTCGTCCTGCCCCGCCCCGTCGGCCGATGCGAGCATCGGCCGCTCCAGAAACCGATGTGGGGCGCGCCCCACGGGTCGGACGTTGCTATCCTCGCCACAGTCGGAGGCCGCGATGCCTGTGCCGTGCAACCGCACCAAATGCGCCTTCTGCGCCGGCGACACGTCGCAGCTCTACTGCGAGGGGTGCCACGCGCCGTTGGGGCCTTTCGGCCTCGATGCCCCAACGATCTGCGAGGAGTGCTTCAAGGCGCGGATGCGCACCCGCGCGAATGGGCAGCGGTGCTTCTGCCCGCCGGGCCAGCGCCGAGAGGTCGTGGTCATTACGCCCGAGCACGAGACGCTCGAGTGCGCCCGGTGCGCGGGGTTGATCCGCAGGATCAGGTAGGCGACGACACCTAACGGCCATGGGCCGGACCCCGGCCCTGGCCTGGCCGGCGCGTCAGTCGAAAAGGAGGTCGGGGTTCATCTCGGACGGGTCTCGCCACTCGATCCTGTACCGCTCCTCGAGGATTCGTGCCTGCACCGACGGAATCCGGACGGTGATTTCGATTGAAGGCGGGCAGCGGTTCGGACGGGAGGCGGGACACTTTCGCGGTCATCGTCGGGATCGGTACCCAGAATAAATTGGCATCGACCGTCAGCTCCTGCCCGGGGAGGAGGTTCCCGACGCTCGCGG
>JAJYJR010000827.1 GCA_021789355.1 Chloroflexota bacterium
GCGAGGCGCTGTGCCTTTGAGACGGTCCGCCTGTTTGCCTGGCGGGAGGGCCGGCGAGAGGGCGAGGAGATCACAGGCGCGGTTCTGGAGCCGGATGGGCTCGACGAGCAGACGGGACGCGTCACCTCTCCGAGCCCATCCGACGACATGGCGCTCGGTGGGCGTGGCGAGGTGCGCGGCCGGTCGTCCCGGCCGGAGTGCCTCCCGCTCGTCTCCCCTCGGATTCCGGAAGATGCGCGCGACGCCTCGAGCGACGGAGAGACCCCTGTCGGGCGGCCCAGCCGATGATCTTCCCAGCCTCCGCATTCGCGATTTCGGAGGTGGTGGGCGGAGCCGAGCCGTGCCCGTGACGCGAATGATGGGTTGGCCATCATCGATCGCGCGGACGAGGACGGGGGTGCTCGTGGCGACTTCCGCGTAGGTCTGGGCAAGCGCTCCGCCGTGCTGCCGGACGGCGAACCGGGCCACTTACAGGATCTACCTGGTCCGCTCCTTGCCGGTTCGCCGGTCCCGGGCCGGGAACAGGAGCGCCGCAGCGATCCCCAGCGAAAGGCCGAGCGCGGCCGCGACTGCGGTGTCGAGCACCACGCGTGGGGATGAAGGTACGTCGTTGGGGAGCGCTGGCTGGACGACGGAGGCCAGACTCGTCGCGTCGGCCCCGGTCGGGCGCGCGAACCCCGTGATCTCTCCGGCCACGGCGTTCGCGAGGGCGGAGGCCGCAACGGGGCTGGAGGCAGTGCCGACCACCGTGATGATCGGCTGTCCCACGGGCGCATGCACGTCGATACGATCGGCGATCTCCTCGGGAGTGTCCCGCAGCCCGAGCTGGTCGATGACGCGACCAAGGACGGGCGTGCTCGTGGCCAGCGCTGCGTAGGTCTGGGCAAGTTCCTGGTATGCGGAGAGATAATCAGGACGGGTCTCCGTCAGTGACCCCACGAGTACCTTCGCGTCCGACTGGTACTCCCGGGGCAGCAGGCCAGATGCCACGTAGGTGCCACCCGCCGCAATGCCGGTGACCAGCAGGATCAACCAGAGCCGGCGGCCGACGATCGCTACGAACTGCCAAGCGTCCACCGCAGCATCACTCCTGGCCTGCGGCGATCCCGCGAGGTTCACCGCACTCGACCTGGTTTCATTTCCGGCGTGATGGGGGATGCGCGCGAGCTGGATCCTGATCGGGAAGGAACCAGACGGTCGAGCGCCGCCGCCAGTCTCTCGCCCGATCGCGCCACGTTGTGCTCGCGCTCAACGTACTCGCGACCGGCTGCGCCCATTCGGGCAAGTTCGTCGGCCGGGGTGTCCGCGAGCCGCAGGAAGGCGACCGCGAGGATCTCGGGGTCGTCGGGCCTCACCGAGATTCCTGCTCCTGTGGTGTCGACTGGATCGTAGGCACTGACGCACGCGAAGACGACGGGCCTGGCGGCCGCCATGTACTCGAACAGTTTGTTGAAGCTGATCCCATACCGGTAGACCGGGGTCTCGGTGGCATGGACGACGGTAGCGTCGAGACTCCGCAGGACCATCGGGACGAGCCGTTTCGGCACCGCGGACGCAAACGCAATCGCCGGGCTCCCGGCGCCCAGTTGCTCCAGGTCGTGCTTCTCGGGCCCGTCCCCAACGCAAACCAGGCCGATGCGCCCCGGTGCGCGCGCCTCGGCGATCTTGGCCGCTCGCACGAGAACACCGACCTGGTTCACTCGCCCAAAGGCGCCTACGTACCCGAACACGAACCGGCCCTCGGCACGCAGCGAGCCGACCTGAGCGAGCGCCTGGGCGTTCCGCTCGGCAGCCCGCTGGTCGCTGGCTGCCCCGGCATCGAAGGCCTCGAGGTCGACGCCGTTCGGGATGTAGACCACGCGATCGACGGGCAGGCCGCGCTCCGAGAGGTACGCGCGAAGCCCCGGCAGGAGCGTGATGACGATGGATGCCCGTCGAACGAGAAACGCCTCGATCCCGCGCAGGATCCGCTCGCCGGGCGAGCCCTCGCGGAGAGCGCCGAGATCCACGAGCGTCTGGGGCCACAGGTCGCGGATCTCGAACAGGAACCGCGCGCCACGCAGCCGGGCGGCGATCCAGGCGCCGAGGGCCGCAAACGGATGAACGGTCGAACCGATCACGGCATCTGGAGCCGAGAATCGTGCCTGGACGACGAGGAACGCGGCAAGGAAGGTGAGCATGTTCACCTGACGGCGCCAGTTGTTCCCCCGGTAGGGGAACGTGCGGACCCAGACGAACTGGACACCTTCGTACCAGGCGGTCCGATAGAGCTGCCCAGCTGCGAGCCGCTCCTCGCGGCCGGTGACGTGGCTGAGGCCCGCCGCGAAGATCGTCACAGCTTTCCCACCTGCGACGAGCTGGCGGCCGAGATCGTAGTGACGCGTGCCCTTGGGACGGTCGGGCGCGTCAGCGTAGTGGTTGACGATCCAGACCCGGCATCGGTCGGACACGCAATCCCTCCGCCGGCTCGATCACGCGTTCGACGAGGAGCCGCTCGTGGGACGACGTCCGGCCTCGCGCGCGATTCCGCTTCTCCGCCCGATCATACCCCCGCCACCAAGGGTCTCCGGACCCCCCTTGGGGGGCCGGAGGACCGGCGGGCCGGCGGGCCGGCGCCCTGCGCGGTGGAGATCGGTCCGGAGACGCAGCGAGGCCGGACGCGGCTGCGCCCGGCCTCGCTGGATGGGTGGCCGGGGCTCAGCGCAGGTAGAACTGCAGGTCGCTCTCGCCGGGCCGATTGGCGAACGCGGTCCAGCCGCTGCCCGAGGTGTACTGCGCCTCGCCGTCGGCGAAGTACGTCTGGGGGCCGTAGCCGTAGTCCAGCCCCTTGCGGATGGGGAAGATGGTGTACTGCGTGTCGCTTGCCGTGGAGAGCACGAGCTGGTAGGAGCCGGCCGGCAGGGTCGCGGTGGGGAAGCTGGCCAGCGCCCAGACCGCGCCCCCGTTGTCGCCGCCGGGGGCGGAGACCGGGATGCTCGAGGCCGGCACGGTGCCCTGCGCGAGGAG
>JAJYJR010000828.1 GCA_021789355.1 Chloroflexota bacterium
CGGTCAAGCAGGCGATTGCCCCAGCGGCGGCACGCTCCCCCAGCGGCGGCACGCTCGCCAGCGGCGGCACGCTCGCCAGCGGCGGCACGCTCCCCCAGCGGCGGCACCCTCGCCCGCGGCCTCACGCCCGCGGTATCGCGGACAGACGCGGGATCGCGGCGAGCAGCGCGAGCGCCCCGAGGCCGATGTCGGGCTGGGCGAGCATCATCGAGAACGGCAGCACCCAGCTCCGCCCGGTCCTGGCACCGACAATGACGATCGGGATCGCCACCAGCGTCCGCACGATCGGCCCCGGTTCCGGGATCACGCCGAGGATCATCGCCGCGTGGTGGCCCTCGAGCATGTGCACCCAGCCGAACCACAGCGAAGGTGCCGCGACGAAGGAGACGAGCGCGATTGCCGCCGTGACGCCGATCGCCGTGGCGAAGCGGCGCCACTCGCCGCGCGCCGCGTACCACAGCACCCCCACCCCCGGCGTGATCTTGGTGAGCAGCGGCAGGGCCCAGCCGGCCGGATACCGCAGCGCCCCCACCGCGACCAGCGCGAGCAGCCACTCGATGTTGCCGGCCGGGAGCACGCCGGCACACACGAAGGCGAGCGCGGCCAGGCGGAAGGGCAGCCGCAGCGGCCAGAACAGCCAGCAGTAGACGCCGAACGCGGCGGCCGTCCAGAGGACGACGAAGAGCGGCCACGGGATGAGCGTCAGCGGCCGGAACGCCTCCGCGAAGGCCGGGCTGTAGAGGTAGACCGCCTGCCACAGCGCGGCGTCCGGCACGTAGAGGCCGGGATGCTGCCAGGCGGACCAGTAGACGAAGGCGTCGACCGCGAGCGGCCGCATCGCGGAGCTCACCGCCGCGAGCCCGACCGCGAAGAGCGTCAGCGCCACCAGCCCGCCGAACGCCGCGAGGCGCAATGCGCGCCCGGGTCGCAATGCGCGCCCGGGCCGCAGCGCACGATCCGGGTGCGGCGCGGGCGTGCTCACGGCCCGCATCGCGAATCACCCGGCGAGAGGCACACCGCGTACAGCGCGGCCTGCGGCAGCTTCGCCTCGGGACCCGTCGCGCCCGGGGCGGGCGGCACGACCGCGAGCGGCTTCGACAGCCAGGCCGGATGCACCGTCCCGGCGAGCACCGGTTCGAGCGAGGGGACGAGGTACTGCTGCTCGAGGATGAGCCAGCGCACGCCGTAGCGGGCGGCCGCCTGCTCGACCACGCCGAGGCTGTCGTACGGCGTGGGAATGCCGGCGATCCCCCAGCGATACCAGTACGCACCCGGGTCGGGGCTCATGAGCCGGTCCGAGGCCGGGCCGGGCGAGGGCGCATCGGCCGTGAGCTGCGAGGGCGCGTCGGCCGTGAGCTGCGAGGGCGCGGCGGCCGTGAGCTGTGCGGGCGCATCGGCCACAAGCTGCGACGGCGCGTCCGCCATGAGCTGCGT
This sequence comes from Chloroflexota bacterium, assembly GCA_021789355.1. Next base: position 1,435 of record JAJYJR010000828.1, read on the forward strand.
GCGCACGTCGGCCGTCGCCGTCCAGTCGGACGCGAGCTTCCAGGTCGCCAGGCCGCCGATGAGCCACGCCGCGACGATCGCGATTGCCGTGAAGTTGCGCGTCGCCGTCTCCGGCTCCCAGTGCGGGCGTCGCGCCGCGACCCAGCGGACCGCGGCGCCGATCCCGACCACCGTGAGCAGGTACCCGTGGGGCACGAGCGCCATGCCGGAGTGGAGCGCCATCCCGAACGGGAGGTGGACCGCGAAGACGAGCGCGCTGAAGACCAAGAACGTGATCGCGTAGACCAGCCAGGGGCGGAACGCGACGTCGTGCCGGTGCACCCAGGCGCCGATCAGCGCGAACGGGGCGAGGAAGAACGCGAACGGCGTCCCCGCCAGCACCTGGATCGCGGCCACCAGGCCCCCGATCCGGCTCGCCAGCAGCGGGCCCAGGCCCTGCGCGAAGAAGGTCGCCGGCGTGGTGACCGCGCTCAGGCTGAACTGCTCGTCGTAGGTCGTGATCCACAGGATCCGGCCGCTCGAGGACGACGGCGAGATCGACCCGAACAGGACCTGGTCCCGGATCCACCAGGGCGCCATCACCAGCAGGAAGAGCCCGAAGCACGCGAGGGCGGCCGCCCAGCCGATCCGAACGGGCTCTTGAACCGCAGCCGACGCACCCGACGCGCCCGACGCCCGGGACGCGCCGCCCGACCCGGCCGCCTGCGCCCCGACCCGCCCGCGCCACTGCGACCTCTGCTCCGACGCGAACGCGACGATGAAGGGCACCCCGAGCAGCGCGCCGTCGGTGCGGGCCAGCATCGCGAGGCCCACGAAGACGCCGCCGAGCGCGAACGAGACCCGGCTGCCCCGCGTCCCGCGCAGGCACAGCCACAGCGCCGCGACCGCCAGCACCAGGAACAGCGAGTAGTTGTCGGGCTGCGAGAGGTACGGCGCCGCGGCCGCCGGCACGACCATGAGCAGCCCCGCGAGCACGGACGTGCGCCGCCCGAGCCCCGCGTCGACGCCCAGCCAGTACGTGATCGGCGCGGCCAGCCCGCCCAGGATCCAGAACGGGAGGCAGGACGCCAGGTAGGTCGGCCCCAGCAGCCAGATGAACGGCACCTGGACGATGGACGCCAGCGGCATCCAGTGCTGGTTCGACGCGATCGGCAGTGTCCCCACCGCCGGCAGGTGCCCGCCCACGTCGACGAACGACCAGATGAACGGGATCGTGAAGCCGTGCCCGGCCGCCAGCTCGCGGGCGATCGCCAGGTAGTAGATGGAATCGGGGTAGCCGGGCGAGAAGAACGGCAGCGCGGTCACGACCCGGGCAACGAACGCGGCGACGAACAGTCCGACCGGGATGGCGAGCGACCCGCCGACCGTTCGCGCTCGCGACGCCGCCACGTTCCCCGGCCGCAGGGGATCGGCGGCCGTTGCGTCGACCTCCTGCCCTGAGCATCGCCCCGCGGTCACGGCTGGTACCAGCCGGCGAAGATCAGAACGCTCAGCACCGTCAGCAGGCCGGCCGACACGATCGGCCAGGCGACCCGGAAGGCGCGGTTGCGCCTGCCGGCCAAAACCCA
>JAJYJR010000829.1 GCA_021789355.1 Chloroflexota bacterium
CCTGCGCCGACGCCCACCCAACGAGCGTTCGGCATCCTGAATCTGCCGCCGATGGCGGGCGTGGCCCGGACGACGATACGGGCGCGGGGTCGCCCGCGGTCGGTGTTCGAGGCCGCCTCGGGCGCCTGCGGACCCGGCTCACCTGGGCCCGCCCGCCCCCGGCCGACGACCAGGTCGGCCCCGGCTCTGGCGGCGGTAGCGCTCGACCTCGCCGCGCGTGACCCACCAGTCCCGTCCGTGGCGCACCGCCTTCAGGCGCGCCTCGGCGATTTGATGACGCAGGGTGCCCGCCGTCACCCCCAGGCTCCCAGTGCAGGGGAGCCCATGCTGCCAGGCCGCAGACGCCGAATCGGGGAAGTTGAACCCTTCACGGTGTTGCGACGACCTCCGGAATCCGCCGAGCTACGTCAGGCCCCAGCCGATCAGGTGCCAGACCGCCAGCTGCGCCGTGAGGCCGACACTCACGACGAGCAGCGCCGCGTACCCAGCCTGACTCACGGGCGTCCGCCGGACCCTCGCCCAACGCGGCACCGTCAGGACGACGAGGCAGCCGGACGCAACGGCCAGAGCCAGTGGCAGGTACAGGATCAGCCGCTCGGCGAGCGGGAAGTCGAGCCAACCGAGGAACCCGGAGTCAACCAGCCTCGGAATCGCGGCCAGGAGGGCAATCGTCCCGAGCGCGAGGACTGCCGTGAGCGTGGCCACGGTGCTGGTGAGCAGGCGCCATCGCAGGTGGGCTCCGGCCTGCTGATCCTCGGCTCCGGGGCGGCGACGGCGCCGGATCGCGGACGCGCCCCCCGCGCCCAGCCACCACAGCGCCACCAGTGCCGCGATGCCGAGCAAGATCCACTGCCACGTTGCGGGGCCGCCGCTCAGACGCACGAGCGGGAGGTCGCGCCAGGTCGGCCGTGACGTGCGGAGGTCCAAGGTCTCCCCGTTCCAGGCAAGGAACAGGCCGGGCTCGATCTCGGTCAGACGCAGGCGCTCGAGCGTCCCGCTCTCGTTCGCCTGGAAGTAGGGCACACCTGCGTCGATGAAGAAACGGTCGGGTGCGCCGACCGGATCGATGACACCCCACGCACTGATCGAGTACTCACCTGCATAGCGCGCCCAGCGGGCCGTACGGTCCGCGGTGGGTTTCATCGCCAGACCGGCGATGCGCCGGGTCAGATCGGTGGGAGGAAAGAAGTTGCCGTTCTGCTCAACGACCGGTGATAGCGCGGGCAGGGCGTTGAGCCGGGCCTGGTAGACGCTCCCCGGCTGGTGCACCAGATCGTCGAGGATGGACAGCGCCAGCGTTCCCTGGAGGTTGTGGTCCGACGAGTTCGTCAGGACCGCGATCCCGAGCTGCAGCTGCGGCAACCACCACAGGTCCGCCAGGAAGCCGAAGCCACCGCCGCCGTGGCTGAAGAGATCGGCATTGCCCCCCGCGTACCAGCCAGTCCTGGCGACGCCCAGCGCGTACCCCCAGCGCGCCCCGGCATCGGGTGCCGGCACCGTTCGCTGCTCCTCCATCACTGCCGGATCCAGGATCGTCCTGCCGTCGATCGACCCACCGTTGAGCTGGAAGCGCAGGAAGCGCGCCAAGTCGTTCGCGCTCGTGCACAGCCCGCCGGCCGCGGTCATCGGCACGTCCACCGGCACCGTGGGATAGGGACCCGAATGGCCCACGGCGCGGTTGGCACTGGCCCGGATCTGGGACCGGTCGAACGTGCTGTCGCGCATGCCCAGCGGCTTCAGGAGCAGGTCGCGCATCACCGCCGCGAAGGGTTCGCCGTAGGTCTGCTCGAGGATGTATCCGGCCAGGTCGATCCCGAGGTTCGAGTATGCATACCCGGTACCCACGGGGAACCGCAGCCAGGTGTCGGAGATGCTGCGCACGTGCGCGTCGAAGTCACCGGGATCCAAGTCATAGTTGTTGCCGACCGGCGCCTCGTGGGTGAACCCGGCGGTATGGCTCAGCAACATGCGCAGGGTGATCTTCCGCTCCGGATGCGCCTCGAAGGCACTGTGCACGGTGAAGTCGGGCAAGTACGTGGTGATCGGCACGTCGAGGTTGAGACGGCCGGCCTGCACGGCCCGCATCACCGCGGTCGCGGTGAACAGCTTCGACATCGACTGAACGCTGAAGATCGTGTCGGGCGTGACCGGGGCCGACCCGTCGCCATCGAGGTGACCGAACCCCTGCGTCCACAGCACCCGGTCGCCGTCCACGAGGGCGACGGCAAGGCCGGGGATGTGCTGCTCGGCCATGAGCTGCGGGATGCGCTGCTCGTACGTCGCGATCACGGAGGCCGCATCGTCGGCGGCACGGGCCGATGAGGGCACGAACGGCGAGGGGACGAATGCGCCGGCCATGACCCCGACGCATGCGGCAATCGCCACGGCAGGGAACCGGGGCCAACCGGGGGGATTCCGGATCGCACCCCCGATCATCGTTGATCCCCCGCAGGGCGCGGCGACATGGAAATCTCCTGCGTGCTGGGCTGGCCGTTGCTCAGCGCCTCGACCGACGTCAGCGTGACGTCCAAGCCACGGAGCTCCCCCAGCAGCCCATGTTCAAGCAGGAGTCTCGGTCGGATGCGCAGGCTGATACAGTGCCGTTCGTCCGGACGTCCTCCCGCGCCCAGCCACCATCAGAGGATCGTGGGGGGCAAGCGTCCGCCGAGCAGGTGCTCTACCTCGGACCAGGGCGCCGTCATGCCTCAAGGTTGCTGGTGGCAGACCGCGATTCCCATTCGGCCGTTTGGGCCATGCTCACGGGGCGGAAGGCCCGGTCGGGGCTACAAGCCGGAGGTCCCGGACGTTCAGCGCGAGAAGGTCAGGTGCGTCGTCCCGCTCTCGGCGACCTCCGACGTCACGCTGTAGCCGTTTTCGAGCCCGCGGAGGTCGTCCCACAGCCGCACGCCGCGGCCGAGCAGGATCGGGGCGATGGCCACGTGGAGCCGGTCGACGAGTCCGGCCTTGAGGAACTCGCGGACCACGGTCGGGCCGCCGC
>JAJYJR010000068.1 GCA_021789355.1 Chloroflexota bacterium
CCCCGCGCGGCGGAGGCTGACGCGTGGGCTCCCGCCGCGCCGGTTCGAGCCGCAGATCGACCCGCCGACGCGGACGAAGAGCGTTCAGGGGCGGCGCACGCGGCGATCGTCATCTGCCGCTCCATGGGCGACGGGGACGCCACGGCCTACGGTCCGTTCGCCGGCGAGCCCTTCGGTGCCGCCGTTGCGGCGGCCAAGCGGTGGCTGCGGACGCAGCCCTGCAAGCCCCGGCGGCGGGATCCCTTCTGGCAGCCGGGCGGGCCGCTCGCGTGCGAACGCAGCATGCGCGGGGAAGACGGGCCGACAGGCCACGAGATCGTGTGGTGCGAGCAGGTCGGATGACGGGCGCCTGCTCCGGACGGCTCGCCCCTTGGTCCGCGCCGCGGCCCGGCGCCGACGAGGGGGGAGCCGTCGGCAAGCGCCGGTGCAGCCGGCGGCAAGCCGGAGGTGATCGGCCGATCGCGGACAGCGCGGACTCGCCATCGCCTGGCGCGCCACGCCGCGTGCTACCCAAGCCGGCACGCCGATCGCGCATGTTGACGCAGGATGTTCGCGCTGGAGGCGCGCCATGGAGTTCCTGGTCCTGCTCGCCATCGCGGTCGCGGTGTTCGCCTTCCTCTCGCATGAGAGCGAGGACGGGGAGGACGATGACTGACCGCGCGGGAGACGCGACCCCGAGGCCGCCCGCCGACGCGCTGACCGCCGAGCAGCGCGCGATCGTCGCCTGGGAGGACGGCCCGCTCGTGGTGGTGGGGGGCCGGGACCGGCAAGACCCGGGTGATCGTCGAGCGGGTGCGCCCCTGCTCGAGACCAAGGGCCTGGCGAATGCAAGGCCGGCGCCTGGATGGACGACAGGCAGGCCAGCGAACTCTCCGGGTTGGCGCGTCACTCGAAGGACCTTGGCGAGCCCCTGTTGGCCGTTCTCGCGTCGGCCGCTGACCGGCGCACCGTGCTGATCGCGCTGCAGCGCCTCGTGGACCGTCAACTCATCGCGTTCGTGGCCGAGGACGGCCTCTTCTCGCTCGCAGAGACCGCCCCTGCTGAGTTCGCCCCGGCCTGACACGGCGGTACGAGCGGGCGGCTGGACGGCCGACCGCGCCTGCCGTGTGCCGGGTCGGCGCCCAGGGCTCGATCGGCCACACGTCAGGCCTCGACGACGTCGATCTTCGGGAAAGGCCTGCTCGAACGACATCTCCTGACGTGGCAGCGTCTCGAACAGATCAGCAGCCGCTTCGGGGGAGAGCGGGCGGATGCTGTCATGCTCGCGCTGCCAGATCGTCTCCACGTACACGAAGTACGCGCCTTTGGGCGTCCGATACAGGTGGGTCGCCCGGCCGTGCTGCAGGCGGTTGGAGCGATCGGCGTACTCGTCGTCGGCGAGGAGCGTGGCCGTCTCGGTCGAGTAGCGGTGCCGGCCGATGATTGCATCCATGGTGGTGTCGGAGCCTCCGTACTGCGTCGCGTCGCGCGGCGAGATGCCGATCTGGCAGCCGTCTCTGCGAAGCCGTCGGGCGTTGCTCGAAACGGGTGTGGCCACAGAGCATCCCGGGGCGTACCCGCGCCGTCGAGGGGCGAAATCGGGGCATAGACACCGGCAGTAGTACTGATGCCGCCGCGGGATGGTACGAAACTCCCATTCGACGACGTATGGCTATCTGGCGGGAGCGATGACTCGCGTGCGCGGTCGAACCGGCGTGTCCTTCGCGCACATGACCGGAGTACCTCCTCCATCCGGTGACCCGTCCGGCAGGCAGGGGTGCCGCGGTGGTAGCACGTGGCTGCCGGCAGCGAGCAGGTCCGCTCCGGTGCCTGCGGCGCGGGCGACGCCTTGGCGTGCAGACAGGGCTTGACTTCTGGTTGCGCGAGCACGTCGAACCGTGGGAAGGCGACGCGTCCACCCTGTTCGACGGCGTGCTGCAGCAGATCCTGGCCGATCTCGATCCCGAGCAGCGCGCCGCCGAGAGGGCGTCGGTCACGGGGGCCACGCCGGGACCGATGGCGGTGTCGAGGGTCGCACGGAGAATCGTCGAACTGACGATCGCTGCCAGGTGGAGCTCCTAGCCGCGCGAGGTCGTGCGAAGTCGGCAAGCCGACCCGATACGGGCCCGTCCGGGCCATCCGCGGTGTTCGAGCAGGGTCCTGCGGTGACTCAAGGCAGCGCGCGGATCATGCCGCCATCGACCGGAACGATCGCGCCGTTCACGTACGACGCGGCGGGTGAGAGCAGGAAGGCCACGAGTCTCCCCACCTCAGACGGATCGCCGTAGCGCCCAAGCGGGATCCGTGCGATGGCCTGACGTTGGACATCCGCGACGGTGGAGCCCGCATTGCCGGCCCGGATCGCGTCGTTGCTCGCCACGCGGTCGGTTGCGATGCGGCCCGGTGCCACCCCGTTGATGCGGATCGGGGCAATCTCGCCGACGAGCGACTTGATGAGTCCGACGAGTCCCGGCCGCAGCACGTTGGAGGTCACCAGGCCGGGGATCGGCTCGCGCACGCTGCTCGAGAGGACCACGGCAATGGCCGGTGCGCGGCCGGCATGCAGATGAGGCAGGGCCTCGGTGAGCAGACGGATCGCTGCGAAGAGCGTGCCGTCCACCGCGCCGCGCCACGCGTCCTCGCCGACCTCGGCGAACGATCCGGTGGGTGGACCGCCGGAGTTGATCACGAGCAGGTCGAGTCCGCCGAGATGTGCGATGGCGTCCGCGACGGCCTCCCGTGGCCCCTCGGGGGAGGCCAGGTCGACCGCCACCACGGTTCCGCCGAGACGGGCCGCGTGCGTGGTCAGGTGTTCGGAGGGGCGCGCGGCCAATGCGACCCGGGCTCCCTCTGCGGCCAGGGCGGCTGCGATCGCGGCTCCCAAGCCGCGGCTGGCGCCCCCGACGAGCGCCCTCGACCCCACCAATCCGAGATCCATCGTCGCCTCCTGCGGCGCTCACACGGCCGGTTGGAATGGGGCAAGGTCCGGAGCCATGCCGAGCCGCCCCAGGATGCCGTCGAGTTCGTCCAGCGTTTCCCGGTCGAGGCTGGGCGTCAGGCCCCGCGTGCGACTCGAGGCCAGGGCCCCGCGTTGGCGCAGGACCTCTTTGCGGATAGCGAGCCCAACGATGGGTTGCGACTCGAACTGAATGAGCGGCAGGTACCGGTCGAAGAGGCGGCCCGCGGCGGCGAGATCGCCCTGTTCGACGTGCACTCGAACCGCGCGCAGGATCTCCGGATAGGCGAACCCGGTCATGGTGCCGCAGGCCCCCCGGTGCAGCTCGCTGAGGGCGGCCACGCCACCGAGACCACCGAAGACCGCGAGGTTCGGGCGCGCGGCCAGGAGCCGGCTGATCTTGGGCGCCGTTGGGGGATCCTCCAACTTGATCGTCCGCGCGCCGCTGGCCTCGAGACAGGCGAGGAGCGTCGAGACCGGAACCACCACGCCCGTGGCGGCTGGTTCGTCCTGGATGATGAGAGGCAGACCGAAGGCCGCTGCTTGCGCGTAGAACCCGGGTAGTTGGTCGACGTTGCGCAGCAGCGTCGGCGCGGCCACCATTGCAGCCACCGCGCCGAACCCGCGCGCCTGCTCGACGAGTGCGCGCACCATCGCCGGGGTTCCCGCGGAGCAGCCGACGGCCAGCGGAACGCGTCCACAGGCCGCGTCCGAGATCGCGGCCAAGGCAAGCGCCCGTTCGTCGGCCGCAAGGGCTCCGGGCTCTGCCATCACACCCATGGCCGTGAGGCCGTCGACCCCCCACGAGACCGCGGCATCCACGAGGCGCGCCAGGCTCGCGGTGTCGAGGGCGCCGTCGTCGTCGAACGGCGTTGGCAGGATGTACCACGTGCCACGCAGCTTCACGGATCCCTCGCGATGTGTCATGGGGCCCGCGCCGTCCCGAAGCTCTGCAGCATCGTCAGCTGCCGCCCGCCCTCTCCGACCATCGCCGATCACTTGGGCACCCCTTGGAGACTCTCGGGCACCTCTATCATCTTGAGATCTGCGTTGCCATCAGTCCTCTGGACCCGCACGACACGACCGCGGTCTCGCGATCAATGCACGCTTGCGCGACCACGAAGCCCGCTCATCATGGCTCACCAGCCCAAGTAGACGGTCTTGCTGGTGCTGAAGAACTCCGTCGCCACCCAGCCTTGTTCGCGGAACGTGTTCGTGCTCGAGTCCTTGATGCCACCGAACGGGACCGAGAGCTCCAGGCCCGTCGTGGGGCGGTTGATCTTGACGACGCCTGCCTGCACGCGCTCCGCGAATCGCGCCGCCTGGCCGAGGTCGTTGGTGACGATGCCGGCCGCGAGCCCGTACGCGGTGTCGTTCGCCAATGCAGTCGCATGCGTGGGGTCGTCCGCGCGCGTGACGGCGATAACCGGCCCGAACACCTCCTCACGCCACAGGGCCTGCTCTCGCCGCACCCTGTCGATGACAGTGGGCTCGAAGAACAGTCCGTCGATGGAATGGCCGCCCACCACGGCACGCGCCCCCTCGGATCTAGCCTGCTCGACTGCCCCACGATCACGTGCCAACTGGTCCTGGCTCACCACCGGACCCATCAGGATCCCGGCCGTGCGGCCGTCGCCCGGCCGATAGCGCGCTGCTAGCGCGACGAGCGCGGCAAGCAGGCGGTCGTAGATGCCGGGCGTACAGATGACCCTGCTGGTAGCGGTACAGGCCTGGCCGGTCAGACCGAACCCGCCCGCTGCGACGACCGAAGCGGCGAACTCAGGGTCGGCGTCGTCGAGCACGACCACCGGGTTCTTGCCACCCATCTCGAGCTGCACCCGGGCCCGGCGTGCCGACGCGACGCCGTGGATGTGTGCGCCAACCACCGTCGACCCGGTGAAACTGATGCCCGCCACGCGCGGGTCGCCGACCAGCGCGTCGCCCAGCTGTCTTCCCCCGTACAGCAGGTTCAACACACCGGGAGGGAGGCCGGCGTCCTGCAGCGCGCGGACGAGATGGTAGGCCGTGAGAGGCGTCAAGGAGGCAGGCTTGAACACCACGGCGTTGCCGGCCACGAGCGCGGGCGCAATCTTCCAGGCGGGGATCGCAATGGGGAAGTTCCAGGGCGTGATGCAGGCCACGACCCCGAGCGGCTCACGACGGGTGTAGAGCAGCGTGTCCGGGGTACTGGACGGGACGACCTGGCCGAAGAGCCGCCAGCCCTCGCCGCCGAAGTAGGCGAGGACGTCGACCGCGCGTGAGACCTCGCCCCGCGCCTCGGCCAGGGTCTTGCCCTCTTCGCGACAGAGGTCCAGGGCCACCTGCTCCGCCCGCTCGCTCAGGAGCTGGCTCGCACGGCGCAGCACCGCCCCTCGGGCCGGCGCAGGTGTCGTCGCCCAGTCCACCTGCGCCTGCGCGGCGGCACCCACCGCAGCCTCGGCCTGCTCTGGCCCTCCCTCGGGGCGCAGCGACACCGCGTCGCCCGGATCGGCAGGGTTCGCCCGCTCGACGCGGGCTTCACCCACGGCCTGCCCGCCGATTAGGTGCGTACATTCAACGGCAGACATGCGGCTGCGCCTCCTTCGTGATGAGCGACCGGCGAGCGGTCCGACCCGTTTCCCGTGCGTGTCCAGCTGCGCCGCGACACCCGGGGAGTCCGCGTGGCAGTGGGGCGGGAGATCCCAAGTTCAGACACCCCGCCAGACGGGGCGGCGTTTCTCGCGGAAGGCACGGGGGCCCTCCTCGGCGTCCTGAGACCCCAACGCGGTCATCACCGCCAGCGATCGGTGCTGCATCGCCTCGTCCAGCGGGAGATGACGTGTGTGGGCAGACAACTGCTTGATCGCACGCAGCGAGAGCGGCGCGCACGCTAGGACGCGCTCGACCAGGGCCTCGACCGCGACGTCAAGCTCGGCACGCGGCACCACTTGATTGACGAGGCCCAACTCCAGAGCCTCACGCGCGCTAAGCCGGCGGGCCGTCAGCAGCATCTCCATAGCCAGGGCATGCGGAAGGCGACGCGTCAGCTGCACCACTCCGCCGCCCAGCGGGAGGTACCCAACTGTTGGCTCGGGCAGCCCGAGTTGTGCTTCCTCGCAGGCCACCACCAGGTCGCAGCCAAGCACAAGCTCGAAACCGCCCCCCAGCGCATGGCCGTTGACACGGCCGAGTATGGGCACCGAGATGTCGGTCGCTGCGCCAAGACCTCCGAATCCCGCTGGATGCTGGTATGCGAAGTACTCGAGGCCCGAGCGCTGTTGCGCGCGCAGATCGGCGCCGGCACAGAAGGCGCGATCACCGGCGCCAGTCAGCACAACCACGCGGACCTCCGGGTCGGCGTCGAGCCGGCGGACCACGGCGGCCAGCTCCTCCTCAGCGGCGACGTCCAGCGCATTGCGCACGTCGGGGCGATCGATCGTGATTCGGGCGACGTGCCCATCGATGCTCCAGCCGATGGCACCCATCTCAAGCGAACCGGTGGGGGGTGGTCACTGCAGCACACCTCGATCATGCAGGGCGGCGATGTGGTCACCGTCGTAACCGAACTCGGCGAGGACCTCGGCGCCGTGCTCGCCCAGGCGGGGAGGGGCCAGGCGCACCTCGGCCGGCGTGGCCGAGAGGTGGATCGGCGCGTTGAGTGCGCGGATCGTGCCGCCGCTCGCGCGCGCCATCTCGACGAGCATGCCGTTGACCAGGGTCTGCTCATCGGCGAGCGCGTCCACGAGCGTGCGCACGGGGGCGCACAGTAATCCCTGCGAGTCGAGTCGAGCGATCCAGTGGTCGGTGGAACCCGTGGCGAACCGCTCGCGGAAGATGCGCTGCAGCTCGGGGCGGTGCTCGAACTGCGCCTCGAGCGTCGCGTACTCCGTACGCAGCGAGAGATCCTCCCCAAGCTCGAGTGCGGCGCAGATGTCCCGCAAGGGGTTGTCCTTGAAGGCGCCAACCATGCACACGGCGCCGTCGGTCGTCCCGAAGACACCGGTCAAAGGCATCCGGGCCCAGTTGACCTCACGCCCCCGGTTGAGCTGCATGCACGCCTCCTGCATCTGCATGTGCAGCATGGAGTCGTACATCGAGACTTCGACCCGCTGGCCTTCCCCGGTGCGCTCGCGCGCCTGAAGCGCGAGCAGGATTCCCTGGAACAAGTGCATGCCGGCGGTGTAGTCGCAGAGGGTAGTGGGGTAGATCGAGAGCGGGATGTCGTCCGAGGCGCGGCGCCACATCACGCCTGAGTACGCCTGGGCGACCACGTCCTGCCCGCCCTTGTGGCGATACGGACCGTCCTCGCCGAACCCCGTACCGGAGGCCCAGATGAGGTGCGGATTGAGCTCCCGCAATCGCTCGTAGCCGAACCCCATCCGGTCCATCACGCCGGGCCGGAAGTTGCTCACCACCACGTCGGCACGGGCACACAGGTCGTAGATGATCTGCCGTCCGTCGGGGGTGCGGGTGTCGAGCGCCAAGCTGCGCTTGTTGCGGTTGATCGCGAGGAACACCGGGTTGTCCAAGCCGTCGGGATCTGGGATCGAGGTGCGCGAGAGGTCCCCGACGGCAGGACGCTCAATCTTGATGACGTCGGCGCCGTAATCCCCCAGCAGCTGCGTACAACAGGGTCCCATGAACACCTGTGTGAAGTCGATCACGGTCACACCGCGGAGCGGCGCCACGGCCGATGTCATGCGGACACCTGCGAGAACTCACCGACGGTCGCGTTCGCGGAGGGAACGTCGCCCGGATCATGGCCTTGGGCACGGAGTCTCGATTGCACGACGCTCACGTCGACCTCGCGCACGGCGATGCCCTCGTCCAGCGCCACCACGGCCGCGACCCCGGCGGCTTCTCCCATCGACATGCACGGCGGGATCTCGCGGGAGATGCGTTGCGCCGCCGGCTCCGCCGAGTAGTGCCGGCCGGCTACAAGCAACTGCTCGACGCCCAGCGGCAGCAGTGCGCGATAGGGCGTGTAGTAGTCGCGGCCGCGGGCCACCGAATCGCGGAAGTGGCGCCGCTCGGCGATGTCGGACTTCGTCACGACGTACTCGCCCCGCAGCAGGCGCGTCTGACGAACCCCGATCTGGGGCGCGACGTCCACCACGTAACATCGCTCGAAGCCAGCGAGGTTGGCCCGCGCGAAGTCGACCAGCGCGTAGATCCGATCCCGGCCGGCGAGTTCCGCCCGGGTGAGGTCCCCCGCGTCGACGCCGTCGAAACCGTTCAGGTGCGGGCAGTTGCACCACACGATTCCAGGTAGCGGGGTGCGCAGCCACCACAGTTCCCACGCTCCACCCAGCAGCCGCTTCGCCTGGCGATTCAACCGGCTGGCCTCCGCCGGATGCTCCAGCTCGAAGCGCTCGGCCGCGTCGGCGTCCACGCCGCCCAACCGGAAGACGGTCGTCAAGATGTACCGGCCGTGCTGGAAGGGAGCGCCGGCGGCCGCGGCGACATCCGCGTCGCCGGTGGCGTCGATGACCACCGCGCCGTCGATCCGCTGGGGCCCGCCCTTCGTGTGGACCACTACCCCGCACACGCGCCGGTCCGACACGATGGTGTCGACGAACCAAGAGTGCAGCCGCAGCGTGATCCCAGCCTCGCGCACCAGGTCGTTCGAGACGCGCTTCCAGGCGTCGGGATCGAACGCGACCGCGTGGACGATCGGTTTGGGTTCGCCCCTGTGCTGGAAATCGTACAGGCCCCAGCGCCGCCAACGGCGCACGGCATCGGCGTCGAAGCCGAGGTCCTGCGCGGGGGGCTTGACCGCCAGGCCCAGGCGCTCCATGCGATCGACATACTCCGTGACGAGGCCACGCACCGTGACCTCAGCCCCGTTCACCATGTCATCGAGGACGAGCACCATGCCACCGGAGGCGAGCCCCCCGAGGTAGCCGTACCGCTCGACCAGGGTGACCGAAGCGCCGTTGCGGGCCGCGGACACGGCCGCGGTGACTCCAGCGGGCCCCCCGCCGACGACCACGACGTCGCTTGAGGCGACGACGGGCGCGTTCTCGTACACCTGCACCTCGCCTCCGTCCGCTACGGATTCGTATCCGGGTGCCAACGCACGACCCGGCGCTCCGCCAGCTCGACCAGCGCCACCATGAGCAGTGCGAACAGCGACAGGACGATCATGGTCGAGTAGAGCAGCGGCGTCAGGAAATCCTGCGTTTCCTGGATGATCATGTAGCCTAGGCCGGACTGGGCGCCGATCCACTCGGCGATGACCGCGCCGATCACCGCCGACGGCGCGCCGATCTTGAGCGCCGAGAAGAGGTACGGAAGCGCCGCGAAGATCCGGACCTTCATCATCACCTCGTAGCGAGATGCGGAGAGCACGCGCAGCAACTCCGCCTGCTGGGGCTCGATGGCTTTCAACCCGCGCACGAGGTTGACGAGGGTCGGGAAGAAGGTGATGAGCGCCGCGATCGCGATCTTCGGCGCGTAGCCGAAGCCCATCATGAGCACCAGCACCGGCGCAATGGCGACGATCGGGATCGTCCTGAGGGCCACGGCGAGGGGAAAGAACATACGTTCCACAGGGCGCGAATGGACGAAGATGACGGCGAGCGCCGCGCCGAAGAGATTGCCGATAATGAAACCGGAGATGCTTTCGACGGCCGTCGGTTCGAGGTTGGTGAGCAGCAGGCGCCAGTTCGTTACGAGCGACTGCCCGACCGAAACCGGCGTTGGCACCATGAACACCGGCACGTGGAAGCCGACCACGATGGCCTGCCAGATGACCCCGACCAGCACGATGGCAGCCGTCGGGTAGGCCGCGGCGGCCAATCGACGCCGCACGCCGGGGCCACCGGTGGCACTGCCGACCGCTGTGGCTTCGGCGACTGTCGTGGTCATGACGAGCACATCTCCAACTCTCGCCTGAGGCGAGCCGCGGTGGCCGTGAACTCGAGCGTGTCGCGGACTCGCAGGTCGTCGCGTGGTTCAGGCAGGTCGACGTCGAAGACGCCGTGGACACGGCCTGGCGTCGTGCGAAGCATCAGTACCTGCCGTCCGAGGAAGGTCGCTTCCGGGATCGAATGGGTGACGAACAGGATCGTCGTCCCGGTCGCGCGCCAGATCCTCAGCAACTCCATGTTGAGCTGATCTCGCGTGATCTCGTCGACGGCGCCGAACGGTTCGTCCATGAGGAGAATGTCAGGCTCACACACGAGCGCACGCGCGATCGCGACACGCTGGCGCATGCCACCGCTCAACTCGTGTGGGTATGCCTGCAGGCGAGCGCCCAGCCCCACCAGCTCGAGCACGCGTCTGGCCCGCTCGTCGCCGTTCTCGGGGCGGGGTTGACCATGCCAACCGATCTCAAGCGGAAGGCGGACATTGTCCAACGCGGTGCGCCAGGGGAGCAGCGCCGGATCCTGGAAGACCATGCCGAGCCGTCGTGTGCGGCGCGCGTCCTCCGCCGTGCCGCCCAAGACCACCACGCTCCCGCCGGCCGGCTGGATGAGATCTGCGACGACGCGCAGCAGGGTGGACTTCCCCGACCCGGACGGACCGATGAGTGACGTGACGCTCCCGCGGCGCACAACCGCGTCGATGCCCTCCAGCGCGGTGACGGCCCCTCGGTCGGTTACAAATCGGACGGATACGTTGCGCAGGAGGACGGCGGCGGTCGCGCCGCCGTCCTCCTGCGTGCCGGTTGTGCCGGCGATGGTCGGAGCTGCCATCGCTTAGGGGGCCATCCTAGCGGCGGTCGTGGCGTCGAGGATGGATGTCGTCATGACTTGATTCACCGTGGGCACTGTGCCGCTGAACTGGCCCAGCTGGCTATAGGTGTCGATCTGCTGCTGCCAGATGGAGGGATCCATGGTCCCCCAGCCGGTGGCCTTGGAAGTGGCCGTGTACATGTACGGTCCCTCCGCCTGGACGGTCTCCGCCTCCTGTGCCGCGACCAGCCCACTGGCAGTCCGTGCCACGGCTGCCCCGGCCTCCTGTGGATGTGCGATCGCGTACTGCCAGCCCTTGGCAAGCGCGCGCGTGAATGCCTCGAGCATCCCCGGGTCGTTCTGGATCGTCTTCGTAGCGGCGAAGTAGACGAGCGCGTACAGCTTCACGCCCGTGTCCCAGAGGCTCATCACCACGGCGTCCTTGGGGAGGGGAGCGAGCTGCGCCTTGTCGATCGTCCACGCGTCGATCACGTTCACCTGTCCCGTCATCAGGGACGCGACGGTGGCGCCCGCGTAGACCACCTTGATCTTCGACTTGTCCAGGTGGTTCTTGGCGATGAGGGCATCCATGAGCGGCTGGGCCGACTGCTGGATCCCGACGGTCTTCCCCTCCATGTCCTGCGGCACTCGGACCGGGTCGCTCGGCAGCGAGAAGAACGCGAAGGGGTGCTGCTGGAGTCCCACGGCAAACGCCTGTACGGGAATACCCTGCGAGGCGGCCAGCATGATCGCCGGGCTCGACGACGTGATCCCGATGTCGGCCGCCCCGGAGGCGACCTGCGAGATGCCGTTGGTCGTTGGACCGCCCGGCAGGAGCGTGACGTCGAGCCCCTCCTGCGCGAAGTAACCCTGGTCGATCGCCTCCTGCTCACCAGCATTCTCGCCGGAGACGAGCCAGGAGAGTTGGACGGTAACCTTCTGCAACGGCCGCCCAGAGGCGGTCACCGCAGCCGGCGATCCAGGTGCCGCCGTCGCCGCGGCGACCGACGGAGCGGCGGCAGCTCCGGCTGGCGAGCCAGCCGGAGCTGGGGGGCTGGCGGCGCTGCTACAGGCACCCACAACCGCGATGACCGTGCCGAGGCACGCTAGCGCGCGTACGCGACCGGAAACGAGTCCTGTGGCCATTGCCTCCTCCTAACGGTATGTGACCGAGCGGCCTGCTATCGCTAGAACGCCGTGGAACGCGGGAGGCGCGGTGCCCGACTACCAGGTGGGCGGGGTGATGATCCAGATGGCCCGGGTTGGCTGCGGACCCGGGTTCCGATACCAGTGCGGAACGGTTGATGAATACGTAATGGCGTCCCCAGCCTGCAGGACGTAGAGCTCACCGCCGACGTGGACTTCGTGAACGCCCTCGAGAACGATGCCCACCTCCTCTCCGCCGTGCGTGTAAGGGGTCTCCTGCGTGGACGAGCCCGGCGGCACCTCGAGCCAAAGCACCTCGAGCTGGTGGTTGAGTCCGGGGGTCAGCAGCTCGAACACCCCCTCGCCGAGGTCATCGCCGCTGTGTGGATGCATCGTGAGACGCCGTCGTTCGTTCCGCCGCACGACAGGGGATCGTTCGGGCGTACTGGTCAGCAGGCTGGCTGCCGAAACCCCGAGCGCGTGCGCTACGCGCGCCAAGGTGCCGAGTGCCGGGTTCCCGTAGCCTCGCTCCAGCTGGCTCAATGCCCCCAGGCTGACCCCGGACCGCTCGACCATCTGCTCAAGCGTCAGGCCGCGCTGCTTTCTCAGCCGCCGAATCTCCGCCCCCAGCTGCTCGAGGAACCCGTCGTCGAACGGGCCTTCAGGGATTGCCGGTCCCAGACGCTCACTCGCTTGCTGGGTCTCGACACCGCCCGGCGCCGCCTCTTTCACCATGGTGGCGGTTACTATCAACTTGGTGAAACCTGCTGTCAATGGCTTTCATTAGCGTCAAGGAGCTGATCGAGATGATCGACGCCTTCACCGAGCAATGGAACGCTGGAGCGAGCCCGTTTGCCTGGGTCAGGACCGCCGACGAGATCCTCGCCAAGGCAGTCCGCAAGCGTCCAGCGATCAGTGATTCGGGACACTAGCTGTCGTCTCCAGACACGTTGTTGACAACGTCGAGGGGTGAGCAGCCCTCGAGCGCGGTGTGCGGTCGGGCGGCAGTGTAGAAGGCGACGAAGCCCGGCAGCGCGGCGAGGCGCTCCTCGTTCGAGCGATAGAGCCGCGCGTAGGCCCACTCGTGCAAGAGCGTCTGGATGAAGCGCTCGGCCTTGCCGTTCGTGCGCGGGCGGTAAGGCCTGGTGCGCTTGTGGCGGACCCCCAGCCGCTCGAGCACCCCCGCATACGGTCGCCCGTGGGTGTAGGCCCAGCCGTTGTCGGTGAGGACGCGCTCGACGTGGACGCCCAGGGCGGCGAACTCGGCGGCCGCGGTCTCGAGCGCCCAGGCCGCCGAGCGCGCGGATTCGTCGGGCACCCTGACGACCGCGGCATCGCGGCTGTGCTCGTCGACCACGACCTCGAGGTGGTCGTAGCCCAGGCCCTGGTGGCGAGGCGCCTGCTCCCGTCCCAGGATGCGGTGTCCGCCACCGTCGGGGATGCGCCCGAGCTTCTTGTGGTCCTGGTGGAGGAGCGCTCCGGGATAGGCCGCCACATAGCGCCGCACCGGGGCCGCGCTCGGTCGATCGGCGTCGGCGAGTCGGCTGAGGCCGTGGCGGGCGAGCACGCGATGGACCGTCGAGGGCGGCCGATGAAGGAGCGGTCCCAAGCGATCGGGCCCGTAGCGCAGGCGCGCCCGCAGGGCGAGGATCTCGGCTTCCGCGGCCTCGGGCAGGCGGTGCGGCGAGCGCAGGGGTCGCGAGGGACGATCGACGAGGCCCGCCCTGCCCTCGCGCCGGTAGCGCGCGACCCACTTGTAGCCGGTGGCCCGGCTGGTGCCGAGCTGCTCGGCGACGTGCGCGACGGGCCAGCCGGCCTCGACGCGGGCGACCAGCATGTGCCACGAGAGCCCTCCCTCGATCTGTATGGTTCTCCGCGACCTCTGGGCGCGGGAGATCGAGCCCGACGTCGCGGTGGCGGCAACCCCGGTCGGCATGGTGGTCGTGGTGGTCGCGTCGAGCGGGGCATGCACCGTCGGCCTCCTGCCGCCATCCCCGGAGGAGGTGAGCCTGGACGAGCCTTGCCGGCTCCTCGAGCCCTACCGGGAGCGGATCGCGGGAGCCAAGGCGGACTGCTGACGGGTCGACGTTCGCCTGCCGTCGCGCAGCTTCCCGGAGAACTGGGATCCGACGCCTTGCGCCTGGCTCGTGCGGGGTCTGGGGCCACTCGTCGGTCGTCCGGAGCGGGTGCAGGGCCGGCGCACGCGGCACCCGTCAATCGGGTCGCTCGGCTATGCGCGGGGATCCCCCGGCTCGTCGGGGTCGTCCGCCTCCCCGCGGCTGCGGCGGCGCGCCTCGCGGCGAATGAGCAGGTCGAGCAGCTCGTCGTTCTCGCTGCGCGCGCGCCGGGGCGGCGTCGGTGGCGCGGCAGGGCGATGCGTGGCGGCGGCCCCCTGGGTGAGCGCCAGGAGGACGGTGCCCCCCGTCAGCAGCACGTACAGGCCCGGCGGGATATGGAGGCCGACGAGGCCGAGTCCCAGCCAGGCGATCGCCGCCAGGCCGCCGATCAGGATGAGCGCGACGAGGGTCCCCATGACCCAGCGCGTGATGGCCCGACCGAGCGCACCCATCGCTCAGGGCCTCGGGCGTCGGAACCGGATGGTGACGCTCGAGATGGCGGGACGCTCGTCCCCGAGGCCCGGGAGGTCCGGCACGTCGTCGAGGTCGAGCACGGCCAGGCGGATGCGCCGCTCGTCGGGGCGCAGGTACGCCGGTCCCTCCGGCACGTGCCCGGCCCGGGTGGCGGCCCCGGCCTCCTCCTCGACCTCGTCCGGCTCGGGTGGAAAGCCGGGACCCCGGATGACGCCCGAGCGGATCGCCAGCCCGCAGAGGGCACAGCTCACCTCGTCGCCGCCCGGTCCGCGGGTCCAGGTCGTGTAGCCCAGCCAGGCCGCTGCCCCGCAGCTCGGACACGCGATCTCGCGTGGGTGGTCGTCCATCACCGTCTCCTCAACGCCCTCTGCCTGGCGCCTCGGCGCGCCGTCCCTCCCGGTTGTCGGCGAGAACCGCACGGCGTCAAGTGGGGGAGGGGGGTGCCCCGCCGGTGGCGGGGGTGTGCGGACGAGCCGCTGCCTTGACCCGAGCGGCGGGCATTCCCAGGCTCCCCCCGTGGACGCTCGACGGCAGCGGAAGGCGCGCCTGGCTGCGGCCCGACGGCGGCTGCG
>JAJYJR010000830.1 GCA_021789355.1 Chloroflexota bacterium
GGGGCCGATGCCCTCGGCGATCGCGCGGGCCACCGCGGCCGTGTTCCCCCACAGCGACTCGTACACCACGACCGCCTTCATCTCGTCACCTCGTCACGTCTGATCACTCCCGGTCCGCCCTGGTTCCGCCGAGTGCTCATGCCGGGGTCCCGGCAACCGACCCGTCGAGGATGGAGGTCCGGCGCGTCCGCTCCAAGGGCTGAAGGTCGCTCACCGACGGCCAGCGACACACCCGTCGGGGGCCCGGCGTTGGACGGCGCGGCCTTCGACGGGCAGGCGCGAGCGGGACACCGCGGCCCTCACCGGCATCTGACCTGGTGGAACACGGCGTCTGCACGCCGTTCGGGGCGGCCGCGGACGCGTCGGGCACGGAACCGGGAGAAGGTTGGACGGGATGGTTCGGCAGATGCAGCGGGTGAGGCGGACGCTGTCGCGCTCGGATCGATCGACAGATAACGGGGCCAGGGGCAGGCCCGGGAGCATTCGCCGCCGCGCCCTCGCCGTGGCCGGGGTTGCCATCGTCGCCGCCCTGGTCGCCTTCCTTGCCTGGCCGCTCGACACGCAGGGCCTCGCGTCGCAGCCCGCGCCCGCGGCGAGCTACGGCGATGCCATGGCCCGGGTGCAGCGGCTGCAGGCGGCGGACGGGGCGGAGGTGAACCCGCTGTGTGCGACGCGCCTCCTCACGCATGGCACGAAAGTCGACCGGGCGGTCGTGCTCTTCCAGGGCTACACCGACTGCGTCGCGCAGTGGGGCGACTTCGCCCAGCTCCTCTACGACCAGGGGTACAACGTGCTCGTTCCGCGCGCTCCCCACCACGGGCTCATCGACAACGACTCGAACGAGCTCGGGCAGCTCACCGCGCTCGGGCTCGTGCGCCGGGCGGACGAGGCAGCCGACATCGCACACGGGTTGGGCGACAGCGTCAGCGTGATGGGGTTCTCCATGGGCGGGGTGATGGCCGGCGTCCTGGCGCAGGAACGAGCCGACATCGACCGGGCGGTGGTGATCGCGCCCGGCTTCGTCCTCGGCGGCATCCCGCCATTCGCCGCGGCCCAGGTGGCGAAGGCGCTGCTCCTCGCGCCGAACGTCATGTTCTGCCGCGGCACCTGCGGGACGCCCGACCCGCCGTATGCCTTCCCCCGCCAGTCCACGCGCGCGATCGCCGCGATCCTTCAGCTGGGCGCCGTCGTGCGCGACGAGGCGCAGCGGCGCGCGCCCGCGGCGGGATCCGTCGTCCTCGTGACGAACGCCAACGACGACGACGTCGACAACGACGTCGCCCGCGAGGTGGCGATGGCCTGGCAGCGCCACGCGCCCGACCGGGTGGCCACGTACGAGTTCCCGAAGGCGCTGGGCCTCATCCACGACGTCGTCGATCCGATCCAGACGGGCAGCCGGACCGATGTCGTGTACCCGGTGCTGCTGCGGCTGCTGCAGGCGGACTGAGGGGAGTTGGGCGGACCTGACCACCAGGAGGGCCCGCTCGCTGACGACGGCCGCACCACCTCTCCTGGACACGGAGTCGGGGACGCGGCCCCATCTGCGCGCGCGGAGAAGCTCAGCTCGACATTCGGTCCGGGTCTACGAACCGAGTCGGGCCGTTCCCTCTGCCCGGAGGAACACGCGGTCGAGGAACTCGACGCTCCAGCGCCACCACTCGGCCGGGCAGGCGTCGATCACCTTCCCGTGCGTCCCGCCGGGACACAGGTGCATCTCCACCGGCACGCCGGCTGCCAGCGCCGCCTGGTAGTTCACCTCGACGCTACGCGCCGGCAGGTCGTGCACGTCGGCTGCACCGTGGAGCAGCAGGAGCGGTCGGGCGCCGAGCCCCGGGATGGCGTCGACCGGGTTGTGGTCCAGCAGGTTCACGCCCGTTCGCAGCCAGATGCCGAGGAGGATCGCGGGGGTTCCCGGCAGCGAGGGCTGCCCCTCGTCGACCTCCAGGCGCCGACCGATGATGTCCTCCGCGCGCGCGTGCGTCGAGTCGAGGATGAGCGCCCCTACGCGCGGGTCGTCCCCGGCCTCGAGCAGCGCCGTGGCGCCCCCCATCGAGTTCCCCATCACGGCGACGTGCGCCGGGTGCTTCGTGCGCTCGAGCCAGTCGAGGATCGCCCGCAGGTCGAGCGTCTCGTACACCCCGAAGGTCGTCGCGCTGCGCGAGCTCCGGCCTCCGTGGCGGAGGTCGAAGGCGACGACGTTGAACGTGGGGTGCAGCGGGACGGCGTACTTGAGAACCTCGCTCTTGTTGGCCCCCCAGCCGTGGACGAGCACGACCGTCGGGCCGACCGGGCCGACCCCGCTGGCCGCCGAGATGTACCAGCCCCCGATGTGCACACCGTCGGCCGTGACCACGTCGGTGCCGGCGATCGCGCCCTGGCTCGCGCAGTCCTGCATCGTCGGGTTCGCCCGCTGCAGGACCGCGTCGTCGGCGATGTCGTAGTTGATCGCCTCGTAGGCCCAGCCGTAGCGGAAGAGCGGGGTCCGGCAATCCGAGTTGCCGGCGGGATGGGTCAGGGCGTCGGACCCGGCGACGACACCGTAGCCCGTGTAGGCAAGGCCGGCGAGCACCGCGAGCGCTGCGAGGAGTGCCGCCAGCCTGATGACGATCCGCATGCAGGAGAGATGCGGCGATTTCGCCGGGTGTCCCGCCGACCCCACCTACTCGTCGCGGAACAGATCCTTGAGAACGGCCAGCTGCTCCTCGCGGTGCCGATCACGCTCCGGCTGCGTGTGCGTAGCGGTGCCGCCTGCGCCGGATTCGTCGTCGATTGCCGGCTCGGGCCGCCATTCGGGTCTGGGTGCGCCCACCCGTCCCGACCAACCACCGCCCTCGGCGTCGACGAACCGCTCGAGCTCGCCATGGTCGAGGAAGATCCCGCGACAGTCCTCGCACTGCTCGAGCACGATCCCGCTGCGCTCGAAGGAGCGCATCGCCCCATGGCACTTGGGGCAGGAGAACGCGATCGCAGCCTTCACCCGTGCACCTCGTT
>JAJYJR010000831.1 GCA_021789355.1 Chloroflexota bacterium
ACGGCCGGCGCGCTCTGCGTGGGCGGCGTGACCCGCGCCGTATCCCGGCGCGGGCCCGGGGTCCTTTCCCGGCGCGCGCCGCTCACGTCGAGTACTCCGCGTTCTCCCGGACGTACGCCTCGGTCAGGTCGCACCCCCACGCCTCGGCCGCCGCCCGGCCCCGGCCCAGGTCCAGGTCGACGACCACCTCCGGGGCGGCCATCGCGGCGCTGACCGCGGCCGCATCGAACGGCAGCGGGGCGCCGGCGAATACCGGCGTGCCGCACACCGCGATGCGCAGCGACTCGACCGCCAGCGACACCGGGGAGCCGTCCGGGCGGTGCGCGGCGCCGGCGGCTGCCGCCACGCGGCCCCAGTTGGGGTCACGGCCGTGCACCGCGGCCTTCAGCAGGCTGCTTCCGACGACCGCGCGCGAGACGGCGCGCGCGTCGGCGAGATCCGCCGCGCCGGCCACGCGGCAGGTGATCAGACACGTCGCGCCTTCCCCGTCGGCGGCCTGCTGGCGGGCGAGCGACCGGCACACGGCCGCGAGGGCGGAGCCGACGCGGTCGGCCTCGGCCGTCCCCGGCGCGACCTCGTCCGCGCCGGACGCGCCCGAGGCCAGCACGAAGACGGTGTCGTTGGTGGAGGTGTCGCCGTCCACGGTGAGCTGGTCGAACGACAACGCCACCGCGGGGCGCAGCAGGCCCGCGAGCGTCGCGGGGGCGACCGGCGCGTCGGTCAGGACCAGCGCGATCATGGTTGCCATGCCGGGATGGATCATCCCGACGCCCTTGACCACCCCCGTGACGCGGACCTGGCGGGCGCCCCCCGGGGCCGGCAGGTCCAGGGTCGTGGTGGCCGCCTTGAGCCGCGTGTCGGTGGTCATCATCGCCGTGGCGACGGCCGCAAGGGACGCTTCGTCGCCGGCAAGCCCGGCGGGGACCAGCGCCGCGATCCCCGCGGCCACCCTGTCCACCGGCAGCCGCGTCCCGATCAGCCCGGTCGAGGCGAGGAGCGTCTCCTCCGGCGCGCACCCCGCGGCGGCTGCAAGCAGGCGGGCGATCTCCGCCTGGTCGGCGTCGCCCGCGGGTCCCGTGGCGGCGTTGGCCGAGCCGGCCGTGACCACGACCGCCCGGGCGGTGCCGTGCGGCGGCGTCCACGTGCCCTGGTGGGACGCGATCGAGCCGTCGCCACCGTCGCCCACCCGCGGGCCCTCGGCGCCGCCCGCGTTCCCATCGGTCTGTGCGGCCGTCGCGTCGAGATGGGCACGGCTCAGGCGCACCGGCGCCGCCTGGACGCGGTTCCGGGTGAACAGGGCGGCCGCCGACGCCGGGCCGGGTGTGGTCACGGTGATCACGGCGAGGTCCGCTCGGCCGCTCGGCTTGATCCCGGCCGCGAGCGCCCCGGCCACGAACCCGGCGGGCATCCGCGCCCGCATCTCCACCGGGATGCGGGCGGCCTCGACGGCGAGCCGCGCCAGTGTCGACGCATCGAGCGGGGGAGCGGCCCCGGCGCTCGGCGTGCCGATCGCCTCGGGGCTCATGGGTAGAGAGGGAGCTGCTCGAGCCCGGTCGTCTCGAGCAGGCCGCTCGCGAGGTTGAGCGACTGCACCGCCTGCCCGGCGGCGCCCTTCACGAGGTTGTCCGTGACGGCGATCGCCAGGATCCGGCCGCTCCGGGTGTCGAGCCGGACGTGCACGCGGCACAGGTTGCTGCCGGTCACGGTCTTCGTCGAGGGCGGCGCGGGCGCGACCTGCACGAACGGCTCGTCGCCGTACATCCCGGCGTAGAGAGCGTCGAGCTCCCCCTGTGTGACCGGCCGCGACGGCCGCACGTAACACGTGGCAAGGAGCCCGCGGGTCATGGGCACCAGGTGGGGCGTGAAGACCAGGCCCGCCAGCGACGCGGTCGAGGCGCCGAGCGCCGCCAGCTGGTCGCGGATCTCCGGCAGGTGGCGGTGGCCGCCCAGCCCGTACGCCCGCACCGACTCGTTCGCCTCCGAGAAGTGGGACTCGAGCTTCGGCTCGCGGCCCGCGCCGCTGACCCCACTCTTGGCGTCGACCACGACGTCCGCGATCAGGCCCGCGCGCGCGAGCGGCGCCAGGGCGAGGATCGTGGTGGTGGGGTAGCACCCGGGCGAGGCGATCAGCCGTGCGCCCCGGATCTCCTCGCGGTGCAGTTCGGGAAGCCCGTACACCGCCGCCGGGAGCGAGGCGCGGTCGGCGGACGCGGGTCGCCCGGGGCCGCCGGGGAGCAGCTCGGGCGCCGGGTGGTCGAGTGCATAGAACTCCCGGTAGTCGGCCGGATCCGCCAGGCGGAAATCCGCGCCCAGATCGACCACGAGCAGCCCGCTCGATGCGAGCGCAGGCGCGATGGAGGCCGCCTGTCCGTGCGGCAACGCCAGCATGACAGCGTCGAGCTCCGACACGTCCGGGAGCTCGAGATCGATGCGGTGTCCGGTCTCGGCCAGATGCGCGAACGCCTCGCCGACCGGCACGCCGTCCCGGTTGCGGGCCGCGAGCGCCACGATGCGGACGGCCGGGTGGCGCTCCAGCAGCCGGACGAGTTCGGCACCGACGTACCCCGTAGCGCCGAGGATGCCGACGCGGATGGGCCGGGCAGGTGTGCCGGCTTCCGGATATCGCGCGGGTGGAGTCCGGGTGCCGGGCCTGGATGTGGCACGGGACCCGTGGGACAGATCGGTGCGGGTGGCCATGGGCGCATGATTATACAGGCGCGCGCATATTGGCGCAATGCGCGCCCACCGGCCGGCGGTGGCGGTAGATATCAGGCCGGCCGCCAGTTCAGGCGGCGACCGGCCTGACCCTCAGGTGGCCGAGGTCACCGAACCCGGTCAGGCGCGGGCCAGGCTCCCGGAAGTCGCCCCTCGCCGGGACAGCGCATCGATGGTCACCGCGGCCAGCAGCACCAGTCCGGTGGCGATCAGCTGCCACTGGATCTGGAGCCCGAGCAGGTACAGGCCGTTGTAGATGGCCCCGATGACGAGCC
>JAJYJR010000832.1 GCA_021789355.1 Chloroflexota bacterium
TACGCCTGAACACGCCGTCGACGAAGAGCTGGCCGGGATGCTGGCGGCGCACGGCGACCTCATCCGCGTGATCGAGCCCAACGTCGTCGTGCGGAAGGACGCCCCCCGCAAGGGCAAGGTCGGGGTGATCTCCGGCGGTGGCTCCGGCCACGAGCCCATGCACGGCGGCTACGTCGGGCTGGGCATGCTCGACGCGGCCTGCCCGGGCGCTGTCTTCACGTCGCCCGTCCCCGACCAGATGCTCGAGGCCACCAAGGCCGTGAGCGGCGGGGCGGGCGTGCTCCACATCGTCAAGAACTACACCGGCGACATCATGAACTTCGAGCTCGCGGCCGAGCTGGCCCGGGCCGAGGGGATCGACGTCGCCTCCGTTGTGATCGCCGACGACGTGGCGGTCAAGGATTCGCTCTACACCGCCGGGCGCCGGGGTGTGGGCGGCACGGTGCTGGCCGAGAAGATCGTAGGGGCCGCCGCCGAGGCGGGCGCCGATCTCAAGACCGTGACTGCGCTGTGCCAGAAGGTGCAGGACAACGTGCGCTCCATGGGCATGGCGCTCACCAGCTGCACCGTTCCCGCCGCGGGCAAGCCGACCTTCGAGCTCGGCGAGGACGAGATGGAGATCGGGATCGGCATCCACGGCGAGCCCGGACGCACCCGCATGAAGCTCGCCACGGCCGACGAGATCACCGAGATGCTCGCCACGCCGGTCATCGACGACATGCCGTTCAAGAGCGGCGACTCGGTCCTGGCGTTCGTCAACGGCATGGGCGGAACGCCGCTCATGGAGCTCTACATCGTCTTCAACAAGCTGTCCCGGATCCTCAAGGGGCGGGGCATCGTCATCGGCCGCAGCTTCGTGGGCAACTACATCACCTCGCTCGAGATGGCCGGGTGTTCGATCACGCTGCTGCGCCTCGACGACGAGCTCACCCGCTTCTGGGATGCGCCGGTGCATACGCCGGCGCTGCGCTGGGGCGTCTGACCGGAGACTCGACGCAGGTTGATCGCATCGCACGAAAGGGAAGGTGGCAGGGCGGATGACCGCGGCGACACCCATCACGTACGACGACGTCGTCGCCTGGATCAACACGTTCGCCGCAACCATCAGGGACCAGAAGGAGTACCTCACCGAGCTCGACTCCGCGATCGGTGACGCGGACCACGGCATCAACATGGATCGCGGCTTCCAGGCCGTGATCGCGAAGCTGCCGGGGCTGCCCAACCGCGACATCGGCGCGGCGTGCAAGACGGTGGGCATGACGCTGGTCTCGACCGTCGGCGGGGCGAGCGGCCCGCTGTACGGCACCTTCTTCCTCCAGTTCGCCACAGCCACCACGGGGCGGGAGGCCATCGGACTCGGCGAGATCGTCGCGGCGCTCGACGCCGGGATCGCCGGGATCCAACGCATCGGCAAGGCCGAGGCGGGCGACAAGACCATGCTCGACACGCTGCTGCCGGCGCGGGATGCGCTGCGAGCGGCCGCCGAATCCGGCGCCTCGCTCGCGGACGCGCTCACCCGGTCCGTCGGGGCGGCCGAGCAGGGGATGCTCGCGACCATCCCGCTCGTTGCCCGTAAGGGCCGTGCGAGCTATCTCGGGGAGCGAAGCGCCGGGCATCAGGATCCCGGGGCGACCTCGTCCTACCTGCTGCTGAAGGCCGCTGCCGACTCGTGGTCGGGGGCGGCCACAGGGGACACAGGCACGTAGCCGGCACCTGGGCCGGCACCTGTCACGGAACGTGGGAGACACCATGGCGAGATACGTCGGGGCCCTCGATCAGGGCACTACCAGCACGCGCTTCATGATCTTCGACCACGCCGGCGCCGTGGTCGGGGTCGATCAGAAGGAACACGAGCAGATCTACCCGAAGCCCGGGTGGGTCGAGCACGACGCGAACGAGATCTGGACGCGCAGCGTCGAGGTCATCCGCGGTGGCCTCGCCAAGGCTGGCATCACCGCCGCGGATCTCGCGGCCGTCGGCGTGACCAACCAGCGCGAGACGACGGTGGTGTGGGATCGCCGGACGGGCAAGCCCATCCACAATGCGATCGTCTGGCAGGACACCCGCACCGCCGACATCTGCAACGAGCTGGCCAGGGACGGTGGACAGGACCGCTTCCGCGCCAAGGTCGGCCTGCCCCTGGCGACCTACTTCTCCGGCCCGAAGATCAAGTGGATGCTTGAGAACGTGCCGGGGGCGCGCGCCGGCGCCGAGGCGGGCGACTTCCTCTTCGGCAACATCGACACCTGGTGCATCTGGAACCTGACCGGCGGACCGAACGGCGGCGTCCACGTGACGGACGTCTCGAACGCGAGCCGGACCATGCTGATGAATCTCGAGACCCTCGACTGGGATCCCGAGATCCTGAAGATCATGGGCATCCCGCGCGCCATGCTCCCGGCCATCAAGCCGTCGAGCGAGGTGTACGGCAAGGGCAACGGCGACCTGGCCGGCGTGCCGGTGTCGGGCGACCTGGGCGACCAGCAGGCGGCCCTCTTCGGCCAGACGTGCTTCTCCGCCGGCGAGGCGAAGAACACCTACGGCACCGGCTGCTTCATGCTCCTCAACACCGGCACCAAGCCGGTCCAGTCGAAGAGCGGCCTCCTCACGACGCTCGGCTACAAGATCGGCTCCCAGCCGGCCGTGTACTGCCTGGAAGGCTCGATCGCGATCACCGGGGCGCTCGTGCAGTGGCTGCGCGACAACCTCGGCATGATCAGGACCTCGCCCGAGATCGAGGAACTGGCCAAGACGGTCGACGACAACGGCGGCGTGTACTTCGTGCCCGCGTTCTCGGGCCTCTTCGCGCCGTACTGGAAGAACGACGCGCGCGGCGTCATCGCCGGCCTCACCCGCTACGTCAACAAGGGCCACATCGCCCGGGCCGTGCTCGAGGCGACGGCCTGGCAGACCCGCGAGGTGCTCGACGCGATGAACGCCGACTCCGGCGTCGCGCTGACCGCCCTCAAGGTCGACG